>NZ_AUNC01000008.1:0-96858 GCF_000714555.1 Thalassospira permensis NBRC 106175
CGAACGCCCGAGGTGTGTCTGGATGTCGGGGTGGCAGGTTACCGCCGTGGTCGGAAAGTGACCGAAGTGGGCAGCGAGCCGGTGGTGGTCCGTCGGCGACGGTTGCTGGAGGCCCGAGGTTTGTCCGGCGTCGGTGGTCATGGCATTGGCGAAAATGGCCGGAGTGGGCAGCGAGGTCGTTGGCCGTCGGTGGGTCGTCAGTTGGCGTGGTTGCTGGAGGCCCGAGATTTGTCGAGGGTTGCCGGAAGTTCCGCATCGCCATTCGTTGTGGAGGATTTACCGGAAGAGACAGCAGGGGCAGCATTGGGTCGTGATCCGTCAGCGGTTGACAGGTGGGGCATTCGTCAGAAGGCCGTCTGTCGGCGAGGGTGGCGAAAGTCCGGGATTTGTCCAGAGTTGCCGGAAGTCCTGCATCGCCGGAAGTCGCCGTGGAGCAGGCCTTGAGCCTGATGGTCGTCTGTTGCGACGTTGATGGAAGCCGAGGTTTTTCCGGGCTTCGTGGTCATGGATTTGCCGGAACGGGCCGTAGCGGGCAGCGAGGTTGTGGACCGTCTGCTGGCGAGGATGGTGGAGGTCCGAGGTTTGTCGGGGCTCGGTGGTCATGCCATTGGCGGATGGGACTGGAGCGGGCGGTAAGCCTGTGGCTGTCAGTGGATCTTTCGTTGGTGGGGCTGTTGGAGGCCCGTGTTTTGGCCGGGCAGGGCATTGAGCCAGCTTACGGGAAAACCGGCCTGTTGCCGTGCTTTCGGAGTCTGGCGTTCTATCCTGCCATTGCCGTCAGGATGATCCGGGTGTCCTTGACCGCCTCATAAGGCAGAAGGGCGCGCCTTTGTGACGCGCCCTTTGCAGATTGTTTGATGTGGCCGGGATTATTTCGGCATCTGCCATTTGCCGTTTACAAGGCGCGGGATGTTAAGCGGGTTTGCGTCCTTGAGGGCTTCGGGCAGCAATGCATCCGGGAAGGCCTGATAGGAGACCGGGCGGATGAAACGCTTGATCGCAAGCGACCCGACCGATGTTGCACGGGAATCCGTGCTGGCCGGATAGGGTCCGCCATGCACCATGGAGTGGCAGACCTCGACCCCGGTTGGCCAGCCATTGATCAGGATGCGGCCAGCACATTTTTCAAGGGCGGGGCGCAGTTTCCCGGCCAGTTCGGCATCGGCGTCAATCATGTGGATGGTCGCGGTCAACTGCCCGATCAGGGTGGCCGACAGGGCAACCATTTCTTCGGGTGTGTCGCATTCGACAATGATGCCGGCCGGGCCAAACATTTCTTCGGCCAGTTCCGGGTTGGCCTGCCAGTCGGCAGCCGTGGTGCGGAAGATCGCCGGGCTGCCTTCGAACGGGCCGTCGTTGTCGCGGCGTTTAAGCGCGCAGGTTACCTTGGCGTGACCGGCCATCGCATCGGTGACATGATGATAGGCGCTTGAAACGCGGTCGGTCAGCATGGCGGCACCGCCAACCTGACCCAGTTCGGCCGCGGCGGTTTCGACAAAGGCATCAAGATCAGCACCTTTAAGCGCGATCAAAAGACCCGGATTGGTGCAGAACTGACCAACACCCATGGTGAGCGAGCCGACCCAGCCCTTGGCGATTTCAACGGCCTTGGCACCCATGGCATGGGGCATCAGGAAGACCGGGTTGTTGCTGCCCAGTTCGCCGTAAAACGGGATCGGTTCCGGGCGGGAAACGGCAATATCAAACAGCGCACGACCGCCACCGGTCGAACCGGTAAAGCCAACCGCCTTGATCAGCGGATGGGCGACCAGCGCCTGACCGACCTTGCGGGTGCCGCCATGGATCAGGCTGAATACGCCTTTGGGCATGCCGGTTTTTTTAATTGCGGCTTCGATGGCCTTGGCAACGACTTCGGACGTGCCGGGGTGGGCGGCGTGGCCCTTGAACACGACCGGGCAACCCGCAGCCAGTGCCGATGCGGTGTCACCGCCCGCAGTCGAGAATGCCAGCGGGAAGTTTGACGCACCGAAAACACCGACCGGGCCAAGTGCCTTGTGCATCACGCGGATGTCGGGCTTTGGCAGGGGTTGACGATCCGGCTGGGCGGTTTCGATACGGGCTTCGAACCATGATCCTTCTTCGATCCAGTCGGCAAAGAAGCGCAACTGGCCCACGGTGCGGCCGCGCTCGCCGGTCAGGCGTGCCGCGGGCAGGGCTGATTCAAGATTGCCGATTTCGGTGATTTCATCGCCGCGTGCATCAATTTCATCGGCAATCGCGCGCAGGAAGGCCGCGCGTTTGGCCGGCAGCATCGCCGCAAATTCTTCGGCACAGGCATTTGCCGCCTGAACCGCCTGATCCACCAGTTCCTCGGTGCCGTGCTGGAACTTTGTTGGCAGTTTTTCACCCGTCGACGGATTGTCGGCCTGAAACACATCCGGACCGTTCAGCCATTCGCCTGCAATATAGTGCTGTCCATTCAGCATGGAGCCTCCTGTGGGGTTGGCGTGTTTGTATGATGATACCGCGCAAAGGGTTGGGCCGTGGATTGCGGTAATCTGCAAACGCCCGATTTGCGCGGTTTTCTTCGGCGCAGCTTAGGAAATCGGGGCGGCGATGTAAATATCATATTATATGACAAAATTGACATCGGCAGCCGCAAGTAGAGATTCAAACAGTTAAGCATTATTGGATAATTTATACAATTATATTTGGTCAGAGAAAGCGACGGGCGTGTGTGCCCGTCAGAATTCAGATTACTGACAAAGCCCGGAATGGATCAAAATCGTCATTTCGGGCAAAGCGGCGCGCAGACCCGGAATCCATATCCCATTGAAACAGACTGGATTCCCGCCGTCGTGGGAATGATGATCTGGTTGGGAATGCTGTGTCAGTAGTCTGCGGGCGTGTATGCCCGTGCCGTATAGTGCTGCGCTGTGTTGTGCCGCGCATTACGGCCAAGGATTACTGGCTAGGGATTTCTGGCCAAGGATTTCTGGCGTGTTCGGGCGGAAGCTGCGTGGTCCGCCCCATGACTTCACGGAAGCCGATAACGGGTGCTGATATTTGAAAATCCCGACCCATCACTGGCCGGATTAGCTGGCAACCGATTTGGGATTTCGGCCAAAGATGCTGGCGAAATCGGTTTTGGCCGGTTTGGGGCGTTGAAGCTGCAACCGGTCGCGAATGGCATCAAGGTGTTTGGCCATTTCAGCGGCCGCCACATCCGGTTCGCCGCCCAGAAGGGCGTTCAAAAGGCTTTCATGTTCCGAGTGAGAGCAATCAACCGGTTGCGGGCTTTCATACATCGCAATGATCAGCGAGCTTCGCAGGATCAGGCGTTCCAGAAATTCCTCGATCACCAGGTTGCCGGCAAGGCGGGCCAGCAACAGGTGGAATTCCCCCGACAGGATGATGGCGGCGCGGTGGTCGCCATCGTGATGGGCCTGATGTTCGCGTTCCAGATGTTCGCGGATCTGACTTGCGCGGTCGGGCGTCATGTTGGCGGCGATTTTTCGGACCACGCCGTCCTCGATCATGCGGCGGGCTGAAAAGACTTCGATGGCCTCGTCAATGGTCGGTTCGGCGATAAAGGCACCACGATTGGGCACCAGATTGATCAGTTTGTCGTGTGCGAGCTGTAAAAATGTGGCCCGGATGCGCGCACGGCTGACCGAGAAGGTTTTGGCAAGATCTTCTTCGATCAGTTTCATGCCCGGTTCCAGCCGCCGGTCAAGAATGGCGCCAAGCATTTCCTGATAGATCAATTCTTCCGGGCGAAGTTTACCGCTGCCTTTATAGGGTGTGGGCTGTGCGGGGTTGGCCATCGCGGCGCATCTTTCCGGTTGTTCATTCGAGGGGTCAATTCTTTTCTACAAAATTGTTGACGATCTGCAAAACAAAAAAATGCGACTGTCTTTTTAGATGAGTCGCGACGGCTTTGCCTTCGGTTTAATCAAAAGAATGCTGCTGTGCAAAAATTGCGCACAAGTTGCGCATGAATCGGGCATTGGCCGGTTTCATCGCCCTATGGTTTCGGGTGAACGTCGCGCAAAACTGCCGATCCTGAAAGTGGCATGCAATTTGCCTACAATCAAAAATATGGATTGTTAACAATTTTGCATGCAGTAACGGGTGGGCGCATGAAGGGTAACGGGGCCATTGAGTTGATCGCTGTCAGTAAGCATTACGGCAGTACCATCGCAGTCAAATCGATCGACCTCAAAATACCGGCAGGGGCCTATTGCTGCCTGATTGGTCCATCCGGCTGCGGCAAAACCACGACATTGCGCATGATCGCCGGGCATGAGGTGATCAGCGAAGGTGATCTTCTGATCGGGGATCGCAATGTGACCGAGCTTCCGCCGGTCAAGCGCGGCACGGCCATGATGTTCCAGAATTATGCATTGTTCCCGCACATGACCTGCATGGAAAATGTCGCGTTCGGCCTGCGGATGCAGGGCATTTCCCCGGCAGAGCGCAATGAACGGGCCAAGGAAATGCTGGCCCGCGTTCATATGGAAAAGTTTGCGGATCGCAAGCCCGATCAGCTTTCGGGTGGTCAGCAACAGCGTATCGCGCTTGCGCGTGCCTTGATCACGCAGCCCTCCGTCCTGTTGCTTGACGAGCCGCTTTCGGCCCTTGATCCGTTCCTGCGGGCGCGGATGCGCGATGAATTGCGCCGCCTTCAGCAGGAGCTTGGCATCACGTTTGTCCATGTCACCCATGCCCAGGACGAGGCGCTTGCGCTTTCGGACATGGTTGTTGTGATGGAAGACGGTGTCATTCGCCAGAAAGGCACACCGGAGGAAATATTCAACAAGCCGCGTTCGCGCTTCATCGCCAATTTCATGGGCGGTCAGAATATCTTTAAGGGGACGGTTTCGGAAAGCAGCCCGGCGGGCACGCTTCTGACCCGGGGTCCCGATAGTTTCTTCCTGCCCGGATATGGTGATGGAGCTACGGGCGAGGATCTTGAATTCACAATTCGTACCGACCTGATCGGGCTGGGTGAAACAGCGCCCGGTGATGCCGAAAACGGTCAGATTCCCGTCGAAATCACAACGGTCGAGTATCTCGGCCTTTGGGTGCGGATTGTGGCGACGACCAATGACGGCAAGGAAATCACCCTGATGAAGACCGAAAGCGAATTTCGGCAGGCGCCTGTGCGCCGGAAGGAAAAGTTCATCGCCTATTGGAAACCCGAACACGCGCATGTTCTGGCCTAAAAAAACATCATTTATCAGGAGCTTCACATGACGACCGACAATTCCAAACCGACGAAAAGCCTGCTTTCGACCAAGGAAGTCACCCGCCGCGGTTTTGTTAAAGGGGCGGCTGCGACTGCCGGTGTCGCGATTGGTTCAGGTGCGATCACCGGTTTCCCGACCATCTGGGCGCAGAACATCAAGGATGTGACATTGCGCCAGTTCGGCACAGGTGTTTCAAACATCAACGCGGTTGCCGACAAGGTTAAGGAAGACCTTGGTTTCACGCTTCAGATGACGGCCCTTGATTCCGATGCGGTTGCGCAGCGTGCGGTCACCCAGCCGAAATCGTTTGATATTGCCGATATCGAATACTGGATCTGTAAGAAGGTCTTCCCGGCGGGCACCATGCAGCCGATGGATACCACCAAGCTTAAAAACTATCAGTATATCTCCAAGCTGTTCATCGACGGCAAACTGACCCCGGATTCCGAGATCGCACAGGGCACGGCACCGCACACGGTTGGCTTCGTTGAAGGTGCTGATAGTGTCGAATTTGCATCTGCACCGACCCAGTGGATGACCCTTGTTCCGACGATTTACAATGCCGATACGCTGGGCATTCGCCCGGACCTGATCGAACGTCCGATCAATAGCTGGGCCGATCTGCTTGATCCGGCCTTCAAGGGCAAGGCGTCGATCCTGAACATTCCGTCCATCGGGATCATGGATGCGGCCATGGTTTGCGAAGCCATGGGCGAAATCACCTATGGTGACAAGGGCAACATGACCCAGGAAGAAATCGACAAGACGATTGCGATCATGATCGATGCCAAGAAAGCCGGTCAGTTCCGCGCCTTCTGGAAGAGCTTCGATGAGTCGGTCAACCTGATGGCATCGGGCGAAGTCGTGATCCAGTCGATGTGGTCGCCAGCGGTTGCGGCCGTTCGTTCCAAAGGCATTGCGTGCAAATACCAGCCGCTTAAGGAAGGGTATCGTGCATGGGGTGGTGGCATTGGTCTTGCCAAGCACCTGACCGGCCTCGAACTTGAGGCGGCGTATGAATATATCGACTGGTACCTGTCGGGCTGGGTCGGGGCGTATCTTAACCGTCAGGGTTATTACAGCGCAGCCCCGGAAACCGCCAAGAAATTCATGTCCGAAGATGAATGGGGCTTCTGGATGGAAGGCAAGGAAGCCCAGGGCGATATCCTTAGCCCAGATGGCAAGGTCATGGAAAAGGCCGGTGCGGTTCGCGATGGCGGTTCGTACGAGGAACGCATGGGATCGGTTGCGTGCTGGAACTCTGTCATGGACGAGAACAAGCACATGGTCCGCAAGTGGAACGAATTCATCGCTGCCTAAGGGCATCTGAATTTGATCGGGCGCAGCTTCGGTTGCGCCCGATATCCTGATTTCCCTGGTGATTTTTCCGGTTCAAAGGGCAGACAATGGCGTTTGATATGTCCAAACGATCGTCGTATTTCCTGATCTCGCCGATGGCGCTGATCTTTGCGATCTTTCTGGTCGTGCCGTTGCTGACGATTATTGTCGTCAGTTTCTGGGATTATGACGAATACCGCATTCTGCCCGACTTCATTTTTGAAAATTACAAATATCTGCTGGGGTCATCGGTGACCTGGCAGATTTACCTTAATACCTTCAAATATGCTGCCCTGACCTGGGGCTTTACCCTTCTGATCGGGTTCACGGTTGCCTATTTCCTGGCGTTTCATGTGCGCAGCCTGACATGGCAGATTGTCCTGTTCATGTTGTGCACGATCCCGTTCTGGACATCGAACATCATTCGCATGATTTCGTGGATTCCGTTTCTGGGGCGCAACGGGCTTTTGAATTCGGCCCTGATGGGGCTTGGGATTGTTGATGAGCCACTTGAATTCCTGCTGTTTTCGGATTTTGCGGTCGTTCTGGCGGATGTGCATCTTTACACCCTGTTTATGGTGGTGCCGATTTTCAATTCGATGATGCGCATTGACCGTTCCCTGATTGAAGCCGCGCGTGATGCCGGGGCATCGGGGTTTGAAACCCTGCGCCACGTGATTGTGCCGCTATCAAAGCCCGGTATTGCAATCGGTTCGATCTTTGTCATCACGGTCGTGATGGGCGATTTCATCACGGTGCGTTTGATGAGCGGCGGGCAGAGTGCGTCGGTCGGGCTTCAGATTTCCAATGAAATCGGGTTGCTGCAATATCCGGCGGCGGCGGCCAGTGCGGTGGTTCTTCTGGTGACCGTGCTTTTGATCGTGACGGCGTTGCTGCGCATGGTCGATATCAGGAAGGAGCTTTGAGATGGCGAAGACCCGTGAAAAGCGTCCGACAAGTTTCTATTTTCTGGCGGCTTTCTTTGCGCTGTTTGTGCTGTTTCTGTATGGGCCGATGCTGACGATCTTTATCCTGTCATTTCAGGGTGAGAATGGTGGTCTGACCTTCCCGATGAATGGGTTTTCGGCCCATTGGTTCGGCAACCTGTTTGAACAGCAGGCGGTCGGGGATTTTGGCGGATCGTTCCTGCGATCTCTCAAGCTTGGCCTGATTGTCATGTTGGTGACGGTTCTGGTGTCCTTCATGGCGGGGTTGGCGTTTCGCAAGCGGTTCAAGGGGGACAGCGTGATTTTCTATCTGGCGATTGCCAGCCTGATCGTGCCCTCGATCCTGATTTCGCTTGGCATCGGATTGCTGTTCAATATCGTGAGCTGGCAACCGCAATGGTTTACATCAGCCCTTGGCGCGCATCTGACATGGACCTTCCCGTTCGGGCTTCTGATCATGTTTGCCGTGTTTAACCGGTTTGATCCGTCCTTTGAGGAAGCGGCGCGCGATCTGGGTGCGAGCAGTTGGCAGACCATCTGGCATATTGTTCTGCCGATGGTGGCCCCCAGCCTGATTGGTGTGGCGATGTTTTCCTTTACCCTGTCCTATGACGAGTTTGCCCGGACCCTGATGACGGCGGGCGCACTTAATACGCTGCCGCTTGAGATTTACGGGATGACGACAAATGTGACGACGCCAGTACTTTATGCGCTGGGCACGGTGACGACGGGCTTTTCGTTTGTGGTGATCGCCATTGCGCTCGGTTCGGTCCTGATCCTGCGGCATCGCAAGGGGCAAAAGGCATGACCCGGATCGCGGTTATCAATCCCAATATGTCGGTCGGGTTTACCGAAAAGGTTGGTTTGCAGGCGCGCCGTATTGTCGCACCGGGGACCGAGGTTATGGCGCTTAATCCGCAATTCGGCCCGGCCAGTATCGAAGGTTACTATGACGAGGCGTTTGCCAGTGTCGGGTTGCTTGCGGCGATGCGCGGGCTTGAGGCAGACGGGGCATCGGGCGGGAAGGTCAGCGGATATGTCGTGGCGTGTTTTGATGATACCGGTGTTGATGCTGCGCGCTGCCTGACCAAGGCACCGGTGATGGGCTTGTGCGAGGCGGCCCTTCGGTTTGCGGCCATCGTTGCATCGCGCTTTGCCATCGTCACCCCGATGGCGGTATCGGTGCGGCCGCTTGAACATCTGGTGTCGAAATATGGGGCATCTTCGCAATGTGTGGTGCGGGCGGCGGGTGTCCGGACACTCGATTTCGAGGGCGAGAATGCGGATATGGCCTATCTGGCGCTGAAAATTTCGGCGGAAAACTGCCTTGCCGAAGATGGTGCCGAGGCGATTGTTCTGGGCTGTGCCGGGATGACCGATATTGCCGACCGTTTACGGGCCGAGCTTGGCGTGCCGGTGATTGACGGGGTCAGTGCGGCGGTCAAGCTGATTGAAGCGATGGGGATGCTTGGGCTTCAGACCAGCAAGGCGGGGGCCTATGCCAGCCCGCCGGTCAAAACCTATGACGGGATATTTGCCGCGTTTGCCCCGGTGGCGTGATCAAAGATCAAATTTCCGGTCAGATTTGCTTTAACGCCTGTTCGACCTGAACCAGATGACGGCGCATGGCGTCTTCTGCGCGTTTGGGGTCGCGCTGTTCTATGGCATCGACGATTTCGCGATGCTGGGTGCTTAGGTCATTGATCAGGCGATCCGAATGGCTGCTTTCGCGCATACGCGCCCATGCGGCTTCGCGGCGGACGGCACTGACGGCTTCGAACACTGCCAGAAACAGCGTGTTGCGGACACTTTCGGCCAGTTTCTGATGAAATGCCGCATCCCATTTTTCATATTCGCCCTGATTCTGGGCCTTGGCGGCGTTTTCGACCATGGTGCGCATGGTGTCGATATCAGCCTGTGAGGCGCGAAGGGCGGCAAACCGGGCCATGGAGGGTTCGATCTCCTGCCTGACTTCCATGATTTCAAACGGGCTTGTTCGGGTGGCCAGTCCTTCGAGTTTGCGCAGGCGTGGTGTGGGTGGGGTGCCGACAAAGGTGCCCTGACCCTGACGGCGCCAGATCAGGCCGTCGGATTCAAGCTGATCGAGTGCCTTGCGCAGCGCGCGACGCCCGACATCAAGCTGTTCGGCCAGTTCGCGTTCGGCGATGACGCGCCCGTCCTTGACGAATTCTCCCGCGGCAAAGCTTGTTCTCAGCTTTTCTGCCAAGTCCTGGGTTGCTATGTCATTCATGGCGTTTTTTATCGTTATCTGGACGTTTAAAGCTTATCTGTTCCGGGTCGCTTCCCGCGTTTTGCACCCTTGCGGTTTCATCAGCCCGGAACAGCATCAATCCCAATCAGATATCAGGAAATCAGATCATAGAAC
Source organism: Thalassospira permensis NBRC 106175 (assembly GCF_000714555.1). Classification (NCBI taxonomy): domain Bacteria; kingdom Pseudomonadati; phylum Pseudomonadota; class Alphaproteobacteria; order Rhodospirillales; family Thalassospiraceae; genus Thalassospira; species Thalassospira permensis. The sequence continues at coordinate 9,885 of NZ_AUNC01000008.1, forward strand.
ATGCGCAATGATGTGATGGCCAGAAACAGGCCAAAACAGATGCGAAGTGCGCGTCTTGGGATGGAATGCGCGATGCGCGCGCCAACCGGTGCGAAAAGAACCGTCATCGGGATCAGAAGGGCCGCGGCCAGCACATTCACATATCCCAGCGAGAAGGGCGGCCGCCCGTCCACACCGATGCCGGACATCGCATAACCAATCGTGCCGGGCAGGGCGATGATCAGGCCGATTGCGGCCGATGTGCCCACCGCACGGCGGATGTCATATCCAAGGAAGCTGAGCACCGGTACGCAGATCGTGCCGCCGCCGATGCCCATCATGGCCGACAGGCTGCCTGCGATCACACCCAGTATCGCCCAGACGGATTTGGGCGGGTTTTTCTGGGTATCGGTTTCGCGATCCCGGACCAGAATCATATTGGCCGCAACCAGCAGGGCCACGACGGCAAACACGATGGTCAGAACCCGGCCATCGGCAAAGCCACCAATCGCGGTGCCAATCAGAACACCGACGACAATTGCCGGGCCCCAGTGTTTGAGCAGGGCGATATCAACCGAACCCTTTTTGTAGTGGCTTCGGGTGGATGAAATCGCGGTGGCGATAATCGTCGTTAACGACGTGGCAACGGCAACCTGCATGCGCAGGCTTTCATCGACACCCATGGTGGTCAGGAAATGATACAGCACCGGGACAATGACGATGCCGCCGCCGACGCCCAGAAGCCCGGCCATGATGCCGCCGACGATGCCGGCAAACAGCATTGCTGCACCCCACAGCAGATACAGGCTCATGGTGCCTTCGATTTCAATCATGATGAACCAATCCAAACCAATAATGACTATATGAATGTATTGGTACTAACTCTGATTGGTCGTAGTTGGCAAATGTTTTGCGCCATTAAGCAGCTTAATCTGGCAATTAATCACGATTAACCAGATTTAATAGTTGCGAACCAAATGCAAGAATGCCAACAATATGGCGACAAAATGAACAAACCAAATATAAATTGGTTCAGACTCAGGTATCAAATCTCATCAGGAGGCAGAACATATGTTCCGCAAGATTGCCGTAGCCGCCGGTTTGATGGCTGCTGCCTTTGCCGCACCCGCGCAGGCGCAGAGCTATCCCGAAAAACCGATTGAATTCATTGTGCCGTGGGGGCCGGGTGGCGGCAGTGACACGTTGATGCGTATCGTTGCACAGGGCCTTACCGAAGAAACCGGTCAGGCCATTCCTGTCATCAATATGCCCGGCGTGGGTGGCAATGTCGGCCTTGCCGAATTCGCCAAGCGTCCGGCAGATGGCTATACGATTTCGCAGATTCACGAAGGTCTTCTGGTATCGAACCAGACCGGGATTACCGAGCTTAACTGGGACAGCTTCATCCCCGTCGCGCTGGTGGCGTCATCGCCGCAGTATCTGACGCTTTCGAAGAACGATAATTTTTCGAACTTCGAAGAAATGGTCGCCTATGCCAAGGCCCATCCGGGTGCCGTTCGCGCCGGTGTGACGCTGGGCGGGATTCCGCATGTTCATATCGCGATGATCGAAGAAGCCATGGGGCTTCAGTTTTCCTATGTCGGTTATACCGATACCGGTGAGCGTATCCGTGCCCTGATGGGTGGCAACATCGATATCGCCATTGGTGATATTTCGTCGGCCAAGCAGTTCGTCGACAATGGTGATCTGGTTTATGCCGCCGTTGGCACCGCAGAACGTACCGACGATGCACCCGATGTTCCGACGCTTAAGGAACTTGGCATGGATGCGGAGCTGGTGATCACGCGTGGTGTGGTTCTGCCGAAAGGCACGCCGCAGGAAACCGTTGATGCGCTTGAAGCCCATATCGAAAAGGTCATGCAGCGCGAAGACGTGATCAAGCTGATGAAAAATGCCGGTGCCGATCCGGTGTTCTATGGTCAGGAAAAATACAGCGCCTATCTTGAAAAGCTTAATGCGACCATCGCGAAGCTTGTCGGCAAGCTCGAAGGATGACCGTCAAGGTGACGGAGGCAGCAGCAGCGGATACAGGTGTATCCGCTGCTTCGCGCGCCCGCACCGAATTGGCGCGGCTGATCTCCTATATCGTTTTTGGTGGCGTTTCTGTTGTTCTGTCCTCGATGGCGGCCGGTTTGCCGACGTCACGCTGGGAACCGCTGGGGGCGGGCACGTTTCCGAAACTTGTTTTTGCGCTGCTGGCGGTGCTTTGCCTGATTGCGGCTGTTCGTTCGATCATTGAAATCGTGCGTGCGGGTGGTCTTGCGGGTGTGGGGGCTGCCTTTACCCAGTGGCTTTATGTGCGTCGGGTCGCCATCGGTCTGTTTGTCCTGTTCGCGGTTTATCTTGGTGTTCTGCCGTGGACCGGGTTCTCGCTTGCAAGTTTTGTCTTTCTGCTGATTGCGCAATTGATGATTGCGGATGTTTCGCGACGCACGGTCATGCAGTCCATCATCGCCGCCCTGATTTTTTCGGTCGGGTTGAACCTGCTGTTTGCAGAAGTTTTCAATGTGTTCTTACCGCGCGGCGTTCTGTTCGCGGGTTAGGCGGGAAAGTTTAAATTATGCTGGATGCGTTTCTTGCCGGGGCCCATCAGGTATTTGCCTTTGATACCCTGACATACATGCTGATCGGGTCGGTTGCCGGGATTGTTGCCGCGGCCATCCCCGGTTTTACCGTGACAATGGCAATCATTCTGACGCTGCCGCTGACCTTTGCGATGGAACCGTTGCAGGGTGTTTCGGTGATGCTGTCGGTTTATGTTGGTGGGTATACCGGTGGCCTGATCAGTGCTGCCCTTCTGGGGATTCCCGGAACACCAAGTTCGGTTGCGACAACCTTTGATGCCTTTCCGATGGCGCGCAAGGGGGAACCGGGCCGGGCCCTTTCACTGGGTGTATGGGCATCGTTTTTTGGGACGGTGATTTCGACCATCGTTCTGATCGTTGCCGCTCCGCCGCTGGCGCTGATTGCGGTCAAGCTTGGCCCGTGGGAATATTTCGCGCTGATCGTCTTTGCACTGACGATTGTCGCAAGCCTTGTCGGGAATTCGTTAATCCGTGGTTTGATCGCGGGCGTCATTGGCCTTGGTATTGCGACCATCGGCCCGGACCCGATGATGGGCAAATCGCGCCTGACCTTTGATACCGATCTTCTGATGCCCGGCTTGCCGTTCCTTGTCGTGCTGATTGGTATTTTCGCGATCAGCCAGCTTCTGAGCGAAGTCGAAATTCATGGCAAGAAGGCCAATCAGGCGCTGATCCCCGATGTGATCGACTTCAAGACATGGAAAGTCATGCGCGAAGTCCTGATGGCACCGGTCAATCTGTTCCGGTCATCGATGATCGGGGTGCTGATTGGGGCCCTGCCCGGTGCGGGTGGATCCATCGCCAACCTGCTGGCCTATGATCAGGCCAAACGCAGTTCCAAAAATCCGGAAAAATTCGGTGAAGGCTGTGCCGATGGTGTGGTTGCGTCCGAGGCAGGGAATTCTGCCACGGCGGGTGGTGGTCTGATCCCGATGATTGCGCTTGGCATTCCGGGGTCTGCGGTTGATGCTATTCTGATGGCGTCGCTTATGGTGCATGGGATTTCGGTTGGTCCGCGCCTGATCATGGATCATGCCGATCTGGCCTATGGCATGTTCATTGCCATGATCGTTTCAAGCCTGATGATGCTGGTGGTGTGTGTTGCTTCCATGCGCCTGTTCCTGCGGGTGACCGACATTCCCAAACAGTTCATCGTGCCGACCGTCATCATTTGCTGCGTTATTGGGGCGTTTGCGCTTAATAACCGTGTGACGGACCTGTATCTTCTGGGGATTATCGGTCTGGTTGGTTATGGCCTTAAATGCCTTGATTATCCGCTGGCACCGCTGGTGCTGGGTGTGATCCTGGGGCCGATTGCCGAAACCAATTTACGCCGCGCATTGATGAGTGATCCGGACTGGATGACTTTCTTTACCCGACCGATTTCAGCCGTCCTTCTGGCGGCGGCGTTGCTGTCGGTTATCTTCAGTGTCCGTTCCATCCTTAAAATGCGCAAAAAGAACCGTCCCGCCACCGATGAACAGGACGGCGATTAAGCCGATCAGGAGACTCCAATGAAACTTCGTCATGACGCGCTTTATGCCTCACGCCGCTCGCCGGTGCTTGCGCGCAATGTTGTATCGACATCCCAGCCATTGGCCGCACAGGCCGGTTTGCGCATGTTGCTGGCGGGCGGGAATGCCGCCGATGCTGCGCTGGCATCTGCCATCGCATTGACGGTGCTTGAGCCGACGGGCAATGGGCTTGGTTCGGATGCCTATGCGATCATCTGGGATGGCAAGGAGCTGCATGGGCTTAATGCATCGGGTCGTGCGCCCGCGGCATGGTCGCCGGAACGCTTTGCCGGGGCGGATGCCATGCCGCAGCGCGGCTGGGAATCTGTGACCGTACCGGGGGCCGTTTCGGCCTGGCGCGAAATTTCCGACAAGTTTGGCAAACTGCCGTTTGAAAAACTGTTCGAGCCAGCCATCGAATATGCCAGCCGTGGTTTTGCCGTCTCCCCGATCATTGCAACCCTTTGGGAAAAGGGCGGCAATCTTTTGGGCAAGCAACCGGGCTTTGCCGAGGCGTTTCTGCCCGGTGGCAAGGCACCGAAGGCGGGTGAATTGTTCATCAACCGTGCGATTGCGGAAAGCCTGACAGATATCGCAGAGACCGGTGGCGAGAGTTTCTATCGCGGGCGGCTGGCGGCCAAAATTGCGGCTTTTGCCAAGGAAAATGGTGCGGTCCTGACCGAAGAGGACCTTGGAAATCATAAAACCGACTGGGTCGGAACGATTTCGCAAAGCTTTGGCAAGGTCAAGCTGCATGAAATCCCGCCAAACGGACAGGGGATTTCGGCCCTGATTGCGCTGGGTATTTTGCGTCATACCAACATTGCCGATCATGCACCGGACTCGGTCGAGGCCCTGCATCTTGAGATCGAGGCGATGAAGCTCGCCTTTGCGGATATGCATGAATATGTCGCCGATCTGGATCACATGCGTGACGTGACGGTCGAACATCTGCTGTCCGATGATTATCTGAAATCGCGTGCGGCATTGATTGATGCCAACAAGGCGCAGGATTTCAAGGCGGGTGCGCCCAAGCATGGTGGCACGGTCTATGTCACGGCGGCGGATGAAAGCGGCATGATGGTGTCGTTCATCCAGTCGAACTATATGGGTTTCGGATCCGGTGTTGTCGTGCCGGGCACATCAATCAGCCTGCAAAACCGTGGTTTCGGTTTCACCCTGAAAGACGGTCATCCCAATCAGGTGGCAGGCGGAAAACGCCCGTTCCAGACGATCATTCCGGGTTTCCTGATGGGGGACGACGGCAACCCGGTCATGAGTTTTGGCGTGATGGGCGGCCCGATGCAGTCACAGGGCCATTTGCAGATGACGCTTCGCACCCAGCTTTGGGGGCAGGACCCGCAAACGGCGGCAGATGCGCCGCGCTGGCAGGCGCTTTCGGGGCTTGAAGTTGCCGTTGAGGCCTCGGTCGGGGCGGATGTGATCGAGGCCCTGAAAGCCAAGGGGCATGATATCAAGGTTGAGGCCCCCGACAGCACCAATTTCGGTTTTGGTGGTGCGCAGCTTATCGCGAAAACCGATGCCGGTTATGTTGCCGGTTCTGATCCGCGAAAAGATGGTTGTGCCGTCGGATATTAATCTTCCCATCCTCAATTCAGATGAGCTCCCCTTAATTCATCTGGTGCAAAGGCCGGTCATTAATTTGACCGGCCTTAATTCTTATGAAAATCCGATATTTTGATCTGCTAATGTTTTTCGGTTCGTCAAGATGGAAATCACCGCAATTCAGGGGGATAGCCCATGCAAAAATGCTGCTTTGAGTCTGGGCCGGAAAAGCGTAAAGACGCAAGATGCGGAATTTGAAATGCTGGCAGCACCGGATTCTTATCAATATGCTGTCACATTGCTGCCCCGTTCTTTAAGCAAAACATCTTTGGCGGGAAAATCGCCGATCAGTTGGAAAACTCAGACGGGAAATATGTACAGATTTCAAAAGCGTGTCACCAGTGTCTCGGTTCATGCTCTGCTTGCGGTTGCGCTGGCGGGGTTTTTAACGTTTGGGGCGAGTGGCCCGGTACACGCGCAGGATAGCAGCACCACGACCGAAACTTCGTCAGGCGAGCAGCCTGCTGTACCCGTGCAGGCCGAGACGGCCAGCCCGGCAGCAGAAAGCACAGAGCCGGCGGCGGATGGTGCCCAAACCCCTGCTGATAATTCTGCTGAAAATCCTGTGCAACCTGCTGAGGGTGCGGCGGCACCAGAGACGGCTGAAAAACCGGCGGTTTCCGTGCCAGTGGCCTTTGATCCCGCACAGGTGATCGAGCGGGCGCGCAATCTTGCAAAGCAACCGTTCGAGAACCCGCATCGTGAGCTGCCCGAAGCACTGGCAAATCTTAGCTCCGATAATTACGCGAAGATCCGCTTTAAATCCGAGAAAGCATTTTTCAGTCAGGCGAATTCGGGTTTCGCACTGGACCTTTATCATCCGGGCAACATGTATGACGTGCCGGTTGCCATAAACCTTATTCGTGAAGGTCAGGTGCAGGCTGTGCCGTATTCGGCGGGGCTGTTTGATTTTGGCGAGACCGGCCTTTCGGGTAATGATTTCTCCACACAGGGATATGCCGGTTTCCGTCTGCGTTATCCGCTGGGTAATGTTGCAGGCAGCGATGAACTGGCGACCTTCCTTGGCGCTTCCTATTTCCGCATTCAGGGACGTGATCAGGTTGCCGGGCAGATGGCGCGCGGCCTGACCATTGATCTTGCCGGTCCGTCCGGCGAAGAAATCCCTGTATTTCGTGAATTCTGGATCGTTGCGCCCAAAGAAGGCGAGCGTACGATCACGGTATTTGCGCTTCTTGATAGTGTGCGCGTAACCGGTGCCTATCGGTTCGACATTCGCCCGGGCGACAACAGCAAAGTCGATGTCAGCAGCACCCTGTTTTTCCGCGATCGCGTTGAAAAGATCGGTCTTGCACCCTTGAACAGCATGTTCCTTTATGGAGAGCAGAAGCGCCGTCGCTATGACGATTACCGTGGCGAAGTGCATTCAAGTGATGGTCTTTTGATCAATAACGGCAAAAACGAATGGCTTTGGCGGCCGCTTGATAACCCGGCCAACTTGCAGATCAGTTCGTTCCTTGATGAAAATCCGCGTGGTTTCGGGCTTCTGCAACGTGACCGGAACTTCGATCATTATCAGGACCTTGATACCCGTTTTGACCAGCAGCCCGGCTATTGGGTGACGCCAAAGGGCGATTGGGGCAAAGGCCATGTCGAACTGGTCGAAATTCCAAGCCCGAGCGAAAGCAATGACAATATCGTTGCGTTCTGGGTGCCGCAGAACAAGCCCGAAGCCGGAAGCGAGTTGACCGTTGAATATCAGATTGCGGCAACACAGGATGGCAGCGATCTGCACAAGCTTTCACAGGCAACAGACACGCGTATCATGCATATTCCGTCCGGTGGTGATGATGCGCAGGCGGCAACCCGTTTCATCCTGAATTTTGCGGGTGAAGAGCTTGAATATTATCTGTCCGATCTTGATAACCTCCAGGCCAATATCAGTGCATCGAATGCTGAAATCCGTAATATCCGCCTTATGAAAGACCCGGAGAACGGTGGTGTTCGCGTGATGTTTGACCTGATTGGAACTGGCGAAGCCCAAAGTTCAAATCTGCGCGCCTTCCTGCAATATGATGACAGGGTGCTGAGCGAGACATGGACCATGCCGTGGGTATTTTGATGCCTGCGGCAATTCCGGTTGGGCACATTTGGCCGCGTATTGCGTTTCGCTTGGAATATCGCAAGTTGCATTCAGGGAAAACTAGAACCTTATGAACCGGATTTCCGATCCCATGTCCGATAGTGCGGCCAAAAATGGCGTTGATGATGAGAACCTTGATCCGACAGTAAAGCTGCGCGGTCCCGGTGTCGGATCGCGGCGCATTTTCCTGTTTGGCGCGTCGATTTTTGCAACCGCCTATGCCGCGTGGCTGATGGCGGACGTATTGGGTGCGGATCAGCTTACCGTCATGGAAATGGTGGTTATTGCGTTCTTCACGATCAACTTTGCATGGATTTCGCTGTCCTTCTTTACGGGGATTGTCGGGATTTTTCTGCGTGGATTCGGGTTGGATGCCATCACGCTGAAACGGTTAAAGCCGATTACGCGCAAAGGGTCGCTGAAATCCAAGAACGTGATTGTCATCCCGGTCTATAACGAAGACCCGGACCGGGTGTTTGCCGGACTGCGTGCGAGTTATGAAAGCCTTGCCGCGACGGGCGAAATTGATGCGTTTGATTTCTTCGTTCTGTCCGATACCCGCGACCCGGATATCTGGATCGCCGAGGAAGTTGCATGGGCCAAGGCCTGTGCGGATCTGAAAGCGCGCGGCAAGATATTCTTCCGCCGTCGTGCGGAAAACACCGAACGCAAATCGGGGAACCTCAAGGAATTCTGCGAGACCTATGCGACGCATTACGATCACATGATCGTTTTTGACGCCGATAGTGTGATGTCGGGCGAGGCCATGGTGAATATGGCCTATCTGATGGAAAACAATCCCGATGCCGGGATCATCCAGAGCCCGCCGCAGCCGACCGGCCGCCAGACCCTGTTTGCCCGTATCCTTCAGTTCATTTCGCGCGTTCATGGCCCGACCATGTCGGCGGGTCTGTCATTCTGGTGCATGGGCAGTTCCAACTATTGGGGGCACAACGCGATCATTCGCGTGCAGGCGTTCATTGATTGCTGCGGGTTGCCGGTTCTGTCGGGCAAGCCGCCGATGGGCGGGCATATCCTGAGCCATGATTTCGTCGAGGCCGCCTTTATGCGCAAGGCAGGCTGGCGTTGCTGGCTGATCCCGCAGCTTGAAGGTAGCTGGGAAGAATTGCCGCCGAACCTGATTGATTATGCGATCCGTGATCGCCGCTGGTGCCAGGGCAATATGCAGCATGCGCGGCTTCTGTTTGCGCCGGGATTCCGGCCGCTTAGCCGTTTGCATTTCTTTATGGGGGTCATGAGCTTTGGCTCCTCGCCGCTGTGGCTTCTGCTGTTGCTGTCTTCGACGATTGCGACGCTGCAGAATACGCAACTGACCTATAGCTTCTTCCCCAGCCAGTTCACGATGTTCCCGCAATGGCCGGTCGACCGGTCGTTCGAGATGCTGGTGTTGCTGGTCTTTACCATCGGTATGCTGGTGGTGCCCAAAATCATCTCGATCCTGATGGTTTGCCTTGGCCGTGATCGCAAGAAATACGGTGGGGTCATGGTGCTGGCGAGCGGTATTCTTGAAACGCTTTATTCCGCATTGCAGGCACCGATCATGATGATGCTGCATGCGCAGTTCGTGTTTTCGGTTCTGACCGGCAATCAGGTGGGTTGGGATGCACAGGAACGTGACGATACGGGGGTACCGTTTAAGGCGGCGTTGAAAACCCATCGGACGATCATCGTGATTGGCCTTATCTGGGGGGCGGTGGCGCTGTTTGTGGATACGGCGTTCTTCTGGTGGCTGTCGCCTATTCTGGCGGGGCTTGTTCTGGCACCGTGGCTGACGCATTGGTCAAGCAGCCTTGCCATCGGGCGTGCGGCGCGCCGGATGAAGCTTTTTGTGACACCGGAAGAAACCGAATCCCCCGAAGAACTTGCGACATTGGCGCGCCTGACGGCGGAAGCTCCGGACGAGGATGTCAAAGACGGGTTGCTGCGCCTGATCGAGGATCCGTTTGCCAACGCATTGCATTCGGCCCTTTTGCCCGCGCGCAAACCCGACCGTCGGACCCAGATCGAGATCGGGATCATCTATGAAAAGCTGGCCCGGTTGGGGGTCGAAAGCCTGACAAAAGACGAGAAACTCAAGATTCTATCGTGGCCGGTCAAACCGCTTGATCAGATTATGGCTGGTAAAAAGGACGAAAACGCAAAAATGCCCGCTAATTCGTCATAGTGCATTGATTTTCTTGCATAGGTCGCGCCACAAAAACGCCCTGATTTAATCAAAATATGCCGCGGTTTTTAGGTGATCATAATCCTTACCAAAGAGTTAATCACCGATTGTCGCCATTTAGCCCGAAGGGGCCGCAAACATGACTGATCTGACCATCGCATCAAAAGGCTTTTCCTACGCTGCTTTTGAATCTGCTGCTGTGACTCGCCTGATTGACGAGACCGCGCGTGCGTGGTTGCGTTCGTTCAGTGTGGATAATCCGCAGGCTCATCAGCGTCTGGTGAACGAGCTGCGTACTGCGTTGCAGCAGGACTCCGTTGCGACAACGGAAAAAGAAAGCATGCAGGACATTCTTGATCAGGCGGCCCATGATGCCATCGCAAGCTGGTTTGCTGATCTGAGCGGCCAGAACAATTGTTTCGGGTCTTCCGGCTTTGCCATGATGCGCTGTGCGTTTCTGTCGGCAAACTGCGACAACGCATGGTCCGAGCGTTTTCTGGATCGCGAACACAGCAACAATGACCTTGCCCTTGCCCTGTCGGTACAGATGATGTGCCCGACCCCGGCGGTGAAAAGCTGTGTGATGCCGCGCCAGTCGCTGGATCGTCGCGCCGCGTCCTGAATAATTTAAAGATTTGCGCTGACTTGTTTTACCCTCAACGTCATTTGCGCATTCCCAATGAAGCACTGCCACACAGGCGGTGCTTTGTTGGTTTTGGGGGCATGCAAAAAAGAACCCGCCCAAAAGGGCGGGTCGAGTTCAGCGGGCGAGTGGGACCTGATCCCGAATGAAATCAGATCCCGATGACGTCAGGGCACACACTCCCCAACGCCGACGAAAAAAGGTTCAGGCGGCTTTGCGTGCGGCGGACAGTTTTTCAAGAAGCCGGGCGACGGTCGGATCGTTTTTGCCGTTCCGGTCCAGTTCAAGGAAGAAGTCCGGATAGGGGGCCTTGCCCGGTGTCAGGTTGTAGGGTTCGAAATCCGTGATCCCGATGGCTTCGAGCACGCTTTCATCGGTGAAGAAACCACCGGTAACGTCGCGTGCGGGGGATGTCAGGATGGCGTGCGCGGCATCGGCAAGGATTTCGGGGCTACGCGCACGACCCTGTTCAAGGCCGGGGATCATGTTAAGGGCGGCGGTTTCGATCACGGTGACCGGCCAAAGCGAGTTAACGGCAACACCTTCATCGGCGAATTCCGCAGCAAGGCCCAGCGTCACCAAGCTCATACCGTATTTCGAAATCGTATAGGCGGTGTGATTGGCAAACCATTGTGCCGACAGGTTGGGCGGGGGTGACATGGTCAGGATATGCGGGTTATCGGATTTCATCAGGTGCGGCAGGCAGGCCTGCGCACAGGCGAAACTGGCCCGGGTGTTGACCTGATACATCAGGTCAAACCGCTTCATCGGCGTTTGCAGGGTCGGGGTCAGATTGATCGCGCTGGCATTGTTGATCAGGATGTCGATCCCGCCAAAGGCATCAACGGTTCTGGCGACGGCATCGGCGATCTGGTCTTCTTCGCGAATGTCGGTTTTAAGGGCAAGCGCCTTACCACCGGCTTCCTCGATCTCGGCGGCGGCAGTATGAATGGTGCCGGGCAGTTTGGGATGGGGTTCATCGGTTTTGGCGATGATCGCGACATTTGCCCCGTCGCGTGCAGCACGCAGTGCGATTGCCTTGCCGATGCCGCGTGATGCGCCGGTAATGAACAGTGTTTTGCCTGCTAAACTTGCCATGATTTTCTTCCCTGAATTTTCTTATTTATGATTTGCCAAATTGCGGGCTGCGTTTTTCGACAAAGGCGCTGACACCTTCGCGGAAGTCGTGGCTTCCGGCGCAGTCGGCGAAGGCGGTGGCTTCGCGGGCCAATTGTTCGGCCAGATCATGTTCAAGCGCGGTATTGAGTAATGCCTTGGTTCGGGCAAGGGCATCGCGCGGACCCGCGGCAAGGCGGGTTGCATATTTGGCCGTCGCCGATGCCAGTTGATCGGCGGGCACGACCTTGTTGACCATGCCGCATTCGTAGGCGTCGGTCGCGGTGAACCGGTCCCCGAGAAGGGCGATTTCCTTGGCTTTCTTCATGCCGACAAGACGGGGCAGCGAATGGGTTGATCCGCCATCCGGCGACGTACCGATATGGATATAAGCCAGTGTGAAAACGGTTTCCTCGGCGGCAACCGCAAGGTCGCATGCATTCATCAGGCTGATGCCAAATCCGGCAACCGCGCCGTCAAGCTTTGCGATAACAGGACGGGGCAGGGCGGTGAGGCGGATGATGATGTCATGGACCCGGTTGATCATGGTTTCGATCTGGGGGCGGGATTCTTCGGCCGGGTTTTTTGATAGCTCATAAAAGAACTTCACATCACCACCGGCCATGAAAGTGCCGCCTGATCCCTCGATAATGATTGCACCGATATGGGCAATGTCCGCCTCGATCCGGTCAAGCGCGGTGCCAAGCCCTTCGATCATGGACTGATCAAGCGCATTCATCCGGTCGGGCCGGTTCAGGGTGATCGTTGCGATCTGATCGGTGATCGAAAGCAAGACGGCATCAGTTGAAGTCATAAGAATTCCTCCCGCGGGTTTGTGCCCGGTTATTCTTGTCAGGCGGCAAGCCGTGCTTCGATGGCGGTTTCCATGTCCGGCCAGCCCGAAAGCCAGTCGGGCATGACCGGTGATGTTTCATCCGCACCCACCAGACGGCAAATCTGTTCGGGCGGGACGATGCCATCGGGGCCGACAAACACGGCCTTTACGATGCCAAGTGCCAGTGTCTTGTTTTCCGCGATGAAACGCTGTTCCAGATAGAAACCCTTGTCATCCCAATAAAGGGCTTGGGTTTCGAGTTTGAAGTGCTGAAACGGTTTGATTGCGCGCTTGAACCGCATGGTCGAGCCGGACACGACGGGCTGCCATTTGCGTTTGAACATCTGTCTGGCAATGCCGTTACGCAGGATCAGTTCGGTGCGTCCCAGATCCATCAGGGCGAAGTAGCGCGAATTGGTCATATGGACATTGATATCCAGATCCAGTGGCCATGCACGGAATGACAAGACAGACGGATCAAGCGGATGCAGACCGGGCCGCAACCAGGACAAGACCAGCACACGGATCAGTCGGAAAATCAGATTCACGACAGGCTCCTTGTGCCGATATATGCCGGGTGAGGGATGCGGCCCGTTTGCATGATCAGAACAGATCCTCGTCCAGTTCCATCATGGTGCCAGGCCCCGCCATCATCGCGCTGAACAGCGCGCCGGACTGCGGCAGGATGCGTTCCATATAGAATTTGGCGGTGATCAGTTTCGCCTTGTAGAAACCGTCCGGGTCGTCGTCCTGTTTCGTAAGGGCGACTTCGGCCATGCGGGCCCACATATAGCCAACTGCGACCAGACCAAACAGGCGCAGGAATTCGGTGGCGGCGGCCCCGGCTTCGTTGGGGTTTTTCATCCCGCGTTGGGCCAGTTCACCGGTTGCCTGCTGCAAACGCATGAAGGCCTTTGCCAGTGGCTGAATGAAATCGCCAAGCCCGTCCTTCGATACGTTGGCTTCGATATATTGCTGCACCGGATGGAAGAAGCGCCGAAGGTAACGCCCAGCCTTTGCCGGCATTTTACGCCCGACAAGGTCAAGGGCCTGAATGCCGTTGGTGCCTTCGTAAATCTGGGCGATGCGGGCATCACGAACATATTGTTCCATCCCCCATTCACGGATGTAACCGTGGCCGCCAAAGACCTGCACGCCAAGATTGGCGTTATCAAAACCCCAATCGGTGAACAGGGCCTTGACGATTGGGGTCATCAGTTGCACGAATTCGTCGGCTTCTTCGCGTTTGACCGGATCGGCATGGTGTTTGGCGGTATCAAGCGCACGCGCCACCCATATGCCCATCGCCCGGCATCCTTCGTTGGTTGCGCGTGCGGTCAGAAGCATCCGGCGCACATCGGGATGAACCAGCAGGGAATCGGCAGGTTTTTCGGGGCTTTTGGGGCCGGTCAATGCCCGGCCTTGCAGGCGGTCACGGGCATAGGCAGCCGCCCCCTGATAGGCGGCTTCGCCAAGGCCAAGACCCTGAATGCCAACCGAAAGCCGTTCCTGGTTCATCATGGTGAACATGGCGGGCATGCCCTGATGCGGTTCACCGACCAGATAGCCGATTGCGCCGTCAAAGTTCATGACACAGGTGGCGGATGCCTTGATACCCATCTTGTGTTCGATCGACCCGCATTTGACCGCGTTGCGATCGCCAAGGGACCCGTCGTCGCCAACCATGAATTTCGGCACAAGGAACAGGGAAATACCCTTGGTCCCCTTGGGGGCATCGGGCAGTTTTGCCAGAACCAGATGGATGATGTTTTCCGTCAGATCATGTTCCCCGGCGGAAATGAAAATCTTGGTGCCGGAAATGGCATAGGATCCGTCTTCACGCGGTTCAGCCTTGGTCTTGATAATGCCAAGATCGGTACCGCAATGCGGTTCGGTCAGGCACATGGTGCCGGCCCACGTGCCGTCGACCATTTTCGGAAGATATTTATCCTTCAGTTCGTCCGAGGCGTGGCTGTGAAGGGCGGCATAGGCCCCAAAAGACAGACCCGGATACATCCCGAATGACAGGTTGGTCGAACAGATCATTTCTTCGACAAGGGCATTGATTGTTTTCGGCGCACCCTGACCGCCATAGACGGGATCGCAGGCAATGCCCGTCCATCCGCCTTCGGCAAAGGTCTGATAGGCTTCCTTGAAGCCCTTGGGCGTGGTGACAACACCATCATCCCAATGACAGCCTTCCTCGTCCCCCGAACGGTTGATCGGGTACAGGATTTCCTCGCAGACTTTTGCGGCTTCTTCGAGAACGGCATCGACGACGTCCGGGGTGAAATCCTCGCATCCGGGCATCTGGTTGATGTCGTTATAGTCAAACAGTTCGGTCAGGACGAAGCGCATGTCGCGCAGCGGTGCTTTATATTGGGCCATTTTTCTGTCCTCCTCGTCCTAGTTTCGCAACGGCTTGCCGGTCAGAAGCATATGTTCGACCCGGGCCATGGTGCCTTCGTTGCGGACCAGACGCATGAAGCCTTCGCGCTCCAGTTCCAGAATGTCATCTTCGGAAAGTTCTTCGGTGATATCGGTGTCACCACCGGCGAGAACTTTGGCAAGTTCACCTGCGACGACACGGTCGTAATCGGTGGCTTTGCCGAGGCGATAGAAACCATCAACCGCCATCTCGAAGGCAACCCGCGCACTTTCGCCGGGCAGGCGATAGGTGAATTCTTCGGGGGCTTCGTAACCATCGACCATTGAAAGCGCGCGCGCCTTGGCATCGGCCAGTAGGCGATTGCGGTTCATGGTGATGCCGTCACCCTCGCGGAAGAACAGGTTTTCCTTGGCTTCCATTGCCGATTTGGCAACGGTTGCCACCGAAATGATTTCAAACGCCTTGGCACTTGGGGCCATCGGGCCCTTGGGGAATTTCGGGTTTTCGGACCAGCGACGGATCATTTCCTTGCACCCGCCCCAGGCCGGGATCAGACCAACACCGGGTTCGACCAGACCGATATAGGTTTCCCCATGGGCCTGCACGGCATCACAATGCAGCAGGACCTCGCAGCCCCCGCCCAGTGCCATGCCGCTGGGTGCGCCAACGACCGGGAAGGGCGAATATTTCAGGACCTTGTAGGTTTCCTGACCGGTTTCAACGAGGTTTTCAATTTCCGGCCATGCGGCGATATTGGCGGCAAACAGCGCCAGACCAAGGTTCGCCCCGGCGGAGAAATTGCTGCCTTCGTTATAGATCACCATTGCCTTGAACTGCTTTTTGACAGTCCGGATGGATGTCTTGACCATGCCAAGAACGTCAGCATCAAGCGCATTCATTTTGGTATGGAATTCAAGGCAGGCGACGCCATCCCCGATATCCCAAAGCGATGCGGCGCGGTTGCCAGCAACCGGTTCAGCTTTGCGTTTGATGTCTTCGAGCAGAAGAACACCGTCCGGGCGCGTGACTTTGGCGTATGTGCCATCAAAACCAAGGAAGAACAGCGTGCCGTCTTCGACCTTGTAAAACGATTTCCCGGCGGCCTTTTTGAGTAATGCGGGGACTTCGATACCGTCCGCTTCAAGCATGGCAATCAGGGTATCGACCCCGATGGCATCCATCAGTTCGAACGGGCCGGTTTTCCACGCATAGCCAAGTTTCATCGCGTCATCGACATCGACAATCGAATTGGCGGCTTCTTCGGCAATGAAGGCGGCATAGGCAAGGGTTTTGGCCATCACGGCACGGCCATAAAGACCCCCCTTGTCATTTGCTTCCATCATTTTGCGCGGGTCTTTGCCGGCAGAACGAACGCTTTCAAGGCGGGCTTTTTCCGATCTGGCAAATTTGCCGGTCTGAAGATTGACGGATTCCTTGACCTTTTCGCCACCTTCGCGGTTCAGACGGTAAAAACCGCCCTTGCCCTTGCGACCGGTATAGCCATCGGCGATCAGTTTTCCGACCAGATCGCTTTCGCGGTAAATGGCGTGGAACGGATCGGATTTATCAAGGGCACCTGCCATGCTTGATTGCACATGGGGCATCAGATCCAGACCCACCAGATCCATCAGACCAAAGACACCGGTTTTGGGAATGCCGAACGGGCGACCAATGACGCTGTCGGCTTCTTCGACAGTCAATCCCCGATCCATCGCTTCGACCATGGCGGCCTGAATCCAGTAGACACCAAGGCGGTTGGCTATAAAGCCCGGCTTGTCATGGCAGATGACACAGGTCTTGCCCAGTTTGTGATCGGCAAATTCCGCGACCATATCGATGACGCCGCTTCGGGTGACCTCTGATCCGACCAGTTCCAGCAGACGCATATAGCGCGGCGGGTTGAAGAAATGCGTGATGATGAAGTCCTGCGCAAACCCGTCGCCCATGCCATCGATCAGTGTGGCAAGCGGAATGGTCGAGGTGTTTGACGAGACAACCGATCCCTTGGCGCGAACGGCGTCAATTTTGCGATACAGATCCTGCTTGATATCAAGGCGTTCGATGACGGCCTCGACGATCCAGTCGCATTTTGCCAGCTTATCAAGGTCGTCCTCGATATTGCCGCACGTGATCAGCTTTGCCACGCGTTTGGACATGAACGGGGCCGGATCGGTTTTCAGCATCTTGGCAACCGCACCTTCGGCAACCGCGTTGCGGTTTTTTGATCCTTCGGGAACGATATCAAGCAACAGAACGGGCGTGCCCGAATTGGCGATATGGGCGGCAATCCCGGCCCCCATAACACCGGCGCCGATAACGGCGACCTGTTTGATGTTGGTCATTACATCGCCTCCAGAATGGTCGCGATCCCCTGACCCCCGCCAATACATTGCGAGGCAAGTGCGTATTTGCCGCCTTCACGTTTCAGAAGGGCGGCGGCCTTGCCAACGATACGCGCACCCGTTGCGCCCAGCGGATGCCCGATGGCCAGCGCACCACCGTCGATATTGACGGTTTTGATATCCAGACCAAGGTCGGAAATGCTGGCGATTGCCTGCGACGAGAATGCTTCGTTCAGTTCAACGACATTAAGGTCGGAAGCCGTGATACCAGCACGTGCCAGCGCCTTTTTCGAGGCACCAACCGGGCCGATCCCCATGATTTCCGGCAGGCAGCCATCAACCGCGACGGATTTGATCCGTGCCAGCGGGGTCAGGCCGTGTTTCTTGGCATATTCTTCGGAGCAGACCAGAACGGCAGATGCGCCATCGGTCAGTGGCGAGGATGTTCCGGCGGTGACAACGCCATCTGCCTTGAAAGCCGGTTTCAGATCGGCCAGACCTTCGGCTGTGGTGTCGCCGCGAATGCAGCCATCTTCGGCGATTGTGCCGTCCGGGCCCTCAATCGGGATGATTTCATCGACAAATTTTCCTGCGGCCTGTGCTGCGGCGGCCTTTTTGTGGCTTTCTACGGCAAAGGCTTCCTGATCGGCGCGCGAAAGATTGTATTTGGCTGCGACGTTTTCTGCGGTGTCGCCCATGCCCATATATGCCTCGGGCATTTCCTTATACAGGGCCGGGTTGGGCATCGGGTTGAAGCCCATCATCGGCACGCGCGACATGCTTTCGATACCGGCACAGATGAAGGCATCACCGGCACCAATCGCGATGGCGCCTGCTGCCTGATGGATCGATTGCATGGATGATCCGCAGAAACGGTTGACCGTAACACCGCCGACCGAACGCGGCAGACCGGCAAGGAAAGTAACCAGTCGGGCGACGTTAAGCCCCTGTTCGCCTTCGGGGAAGGCACAACCCAGAACCAGATCCTCTATCGTGTTGGGATCAATCCCGGTTTTATCCACCAGACCTTTGACAACCTGTGCAGCAAGATCGTCAGGACGGACCTTGGCAAGGGCACCTTTGCGTGCCGGGGTGAAAGGCGACCGGACGTATCCGGCAATAACGGCATTGGTCATGGCGAAGTATTCCTTCCTGAGCTGTCAGCGATTCCGGAAAGCAATTGTTACGATACCGGATCGAGTCCTTTTTCTTTCAGCGCATCAATCGATTGTTGTTCGATTTCGCGCAATTCATCCAACGTGACGTCCAGTGCCTGGCGTTGATCCTCCAGGGCTTCTATTCGATCCCGAACCCGGGTCAGCAGCATTTTGATCTGCTCGGCCTGGGTGGGGTCTGCGCCATAAAGATCCAGATAATCTGCAATCTCTTTCAGCGTGAAACCCAGCCTCTTGCCCCGCAGGATGATCAGCATTCTTGCCCTGTCCTGACGGGTATAAATCCGGGTAGTTCCAGCACGCTGTGGTGCTACGAGACCCTTTTGTTCGTAAAACCGGATGGTGCGTGGTGTGACCCCCAGATTTTCAGCCAGTTCGGGAACGGTATAAAACCGGTCGTCAATTTTCGTCATTTGATCGCCCTTATGGTATATATTTTTATCTTTACGTCAATTAGTTTACGTTAACGTCACTTGGATTTTTTCCATTCTGTGTGACATGACGTTAACGCATTGAATTATTGTGCTTTTCCCTCGCGTTTCAGGCGTTCTTCTTCGACCAGTTCCTTCTTCGACAATTTGCCGACCATGGTCTTGGGAAGCTCTTCGCGTATTTCGATTTCGCGCGGCATCTCGATTCTCGAGATTTTATCATCAAGGAAAGCCCGTAAATCTTCGGCGGTCACGCCTGCGGCGTCGTCTTTCAGCCGGACAAAGGCCTTGGGTGCCTGACCGCGATATTGATCGGGCACGCCGATCACGGTGACTTCGGCGATCTGTTCGTGCAGATAAAGCGCTTCTTCGATGGCGCGCGGATAGACATTATAACCGCTGCACAGGATGACGTCTTTAAGCCGATCAACCAGAAAGATATATCCGTCCTCATCGGCATAACCGACATCGCCGGTTTTCAGCCAGCCATCGACAAAGGTTTCTTTGGTTGCGGCATCGTTCTGCCAGTAGCCGGGCATTACCTGCGGGCCGCGGACGCAAACCTCGCCTTTCTCGCCGGTCGGCATGATCTGATCCGGTCGGTCAAGCGACCTGATCTGGATTTCGGTACCCGGCATCGGGATACCGATTGATCCTTCCTTGTTGACACCTTTTACCGGATTGCATGTGCAGACGGGGCTTGCCTCTGTCAGGCCGTATCCCTCGACCACTTTTGCGCCCGTAATTTCCTCGAACCGGTGTTTGACTTCGACCGGCAGGGGCGCGCCGCCGGAAATGCAGCATCGGATCGTTGACAGGTCATGCTTCAATGTCTCGGGCGAGTTGTTGATCGCGGTATAGATCGTGGGCACGCCCGGGAAGATCGTGACGTTTTTTTTATCCAGTGCCTTTAGCAAGGCATCAAGTTCGAAGCGCGGTTGCAAAACAAGTTCCGCCCCGAGATTGATCGACGTGTTAAGCGCCACCGTCATGGCAAAGACGTGGAAAAACGGCAGAACGCAAAGCGTAACTTCGTGCCCCGGATTTGCATCGGGCATCCAGCGGGTCAATTGATCGACATTGGCGCTGAGATTGCCATGCGTCAGCATCGCGCCTTTCGGGCGACCGGTGGTGCCACCGGTATATTGCAGCACGGCCAAATCGTCGTTTGTTACGTCTGCGACGAAATTTATGGGTTTGCAGTCGATCAGCCGGGAGAAAGGGATATGACGCAGATCTTTGGGGATTTCGGCAAGTTCGCTGCGCTTGAACAGGCTGAAAAGAACGCTTTTGACCGGGGGCAGGATATCGCTCATCTCGCAGATGACGATCCGCTTCAGGCAGGTTACATCCAGGCAATCTGCCACCTTGGAATAAATCTGTTTCAGATTAAGCGTTACCATCAGGCGGCAACCGGAATCCTCGATCTGGTAGGCGATCTCGCGCTTGGCATAAAGCGGGTTGAAATTGACAACGACACCGCCGCATTTCAGCACGGCATAGTAGCAGATCACGTAATAAGGGGTGTTGGGCAGGCAAAGCCCGACCTTGTCCCCCTTACGCACGCCAAGCTGATGAAAACCTTCGGCGGCGCGATCAATTTGTCTGGAAATGTCTTCGTAGTCGTAAATACGACCCAGAAAATCAAGACAGGGGCGCTTGGCAAAACGTTTTGCGGCATCATCAAAAATCTCGTGAACCGGGCGCATGCGCACCGGCGAGCTGACATCGACACCGTTTTGCAGGACAGGCGCGTCTTGGACGTTTATTTGGTTCATACGCGTTAACTCCATTACGTTAACGTCACTTTGCGGGCAAAAAAAACCGCCCGACGCGGAATGGTCAACCGCCATCCCGCATCGAACAGTATAACCGATCAGAACTTGAAATTCGCCTGTAGAGCGATGATGTCTACCTGTGCGTCGTAATCCGCTGCGTAGCTGCCAAGGAAGGTATCCGTCTCGTCAACGCGTGCCGAGTTTGCGAAAACATGCGTATATCCAAGGCTTACGGCCGCCCAGTCTGCAACCTTGTATGCCGCACCAAGAGAGACCCAATAACGGTCGGAGTCAGGCAGCCGAACGTTGCGATATTTGGTTTTTATTGGCGATTCATCAAAGGCGACGCCACCCGTAAAGGACCAGTTATCGTCATACTGGTACCTTGCGCCAAGTGATGCAAACCAGGCGCTGCCCCACTTGTATTCGTCCGAGGTTGAGCTCTGCGTTCCGGCTTGCGGGCTGATGTCACCATCATAATTGAAGGTGAGCGTGTCGATGGAGTTCCAGTTGGTCCACTGTGCGTCCGCCATAACGGTCCACTGACTGTTCAGTTCCTGGGAGACGCCAAAGGTGATTGATTCTGGCGTGGCAACCTTTGCCGTCGCATTCCGGTCGGTATAACCAAGTGCGTTGGCGGCCGTATCAAAGTCAATTTTACCGTCAAGTTCGTGCTTGATTTCAGAGTTGTAGGAAAGACCGATTTTCGTACCATCAATCACTTCCCAGTTGATGCCTGCGGCCCAACCAGCGTCTACTGAATCACCACTTACTTCACTGTTTCCTTCGCCAGCACCAGCAAGGTTTGGAACTGACCTAGCGAGCGACGCATCCATCTGCTGAATTTGAGGTCCAGCACCGACCGACAACCCGTTATCAAATCTGTAGGCAAGAACAGGCTTGATATTGATGGTCTTGATTTTGGAGGTTGTACCATAGAAGCGCCCCGCAAAATCAGGTTCATAGTCAGTTACCAGTCCCCAAGGGGATGTAATTGAAATACCCATATTTAACTGGTCATTTAGTTTCCAGACGGCATGGGCGTTAGGCACAAACGCGTCCTGTGCCATATCTTTATAGCTGCCGTTATTGAAGGTTTGAGTATTCGTTACAGCTCCGCCAGAGGCCACAATGTTCTTTGCTTTCGCGACGGGCATGATCAGTGAGCCACCAACACTGTAGCTCGTTTCCTTATATTGTCCGACGGTTCCGGGATTGTAGAACATGGTTGATGCATCAGTTGAGAGCGTCGACATGCCTGCAAAGCTGGAACCCTGTAATGTGCCGCTGGTCTCACGGACCTGAAAGCCTGATGCATGGGCGCTGCCGCTTGCCGCAAGTGCGCAGATAAGTGCCGTTCCGGAAGCTGCCCCCCACAGGCAGCTTTTCTTGAATTTGGACGTCATGGGTATCTCCCTGAATCATAACGGTTTTGAAGAATGCGCTTTTTGCGCCCGCTTTTATTTTTGAAGGTCTTTGGCATCGACCCGGATAAAGTCGATGTCGTAACCCTTTCTTTTGAAGCTTGTTTTCAGAAGCCTGCCGTCATCGCCATACCAAAGGTCGCGTTGAACATCCCCGGTCATGGCATAGTGTGTGGCCGGTATTTCCCGGTTCTTGATGACAAGTGTTTCTGTCCCGGTTTTCCGGGTTGTCACAGCGTAAGGTTCGGCATTGATGACGCTGTAAAGACTTGTTTTCGCAGTGATATCCTCGCGCCAAAGCGTGAGGGGCCATGCACCGTCGCAGGCATCACGTTTCGCGATCCGTTTGCCAGCGACTTCATAGCAGTCGCCGTCATATTCAGCCTTGTAGACATAGGGGGTGCCGTCATCATTTGTGTCGGTATCAACGGACACAAGCTGATCGTTCCGCCATTTTTCAAGGCGTGAATGGCCATACTGGAATTGAAGGAAAAGGACCTTTACATCCGTACGCGTGGTGATGGTGGCGGTATAACCATCTGGCGTATCGGTGATTTCGACCGTTTCAAAGCCGATGGGTTCACCATCCTTCAAGACCTGATAATTCAGTGTTTCGTCGGCATGTGACGATGAAATTGCACCAAGGCTTCCGATCAATCCGGCGGCCAAAGTGCAAAGAACGGTGCTTTTGATAAAGCTGTGCCGCATCCCTGTTCCCCTGACGATAGAAATCAATCCAGCATGGATGAAAGTTTTGCCGCGACTCCCATGGAGCCCTTGATCTTGAGCTTGCCCATTGTAAAGGCGAGCATGGGATCAAGTTTGCCGGCAATCATCTTTTCCAGATTGGCTTTCTTGATTTTCAGGATGCAGTCCGCGTCACTCATATCGTCATCACTGATTTCCGGCTCGGGGCCGGTCGCATCAATGACAATATGCCCGTCATCGCCGCAATCAAAGGCAACCACGGCATTAAGACCGCGCAATTGCGGAAGTTTCTGTCTTACGGATTCGAGGATATCCTCCACGAACGCCTCCCTGTGAAGCTGATGTTGTTTTTCTGTTTATGTCAGCACTGTAACGCAAAGTGACGTTAACGTAAAACAAATTACGATATGGATAGTTAAGCTCCTATTAAGTCACTGATCTGGATAAATAATCAACCGCAGGATTGCGGTTTCAGACAGCAAAAAGGACCCGAAAATTTCGGGTCCTTCAATATACAACTACGCGTATAGGTCGTATTTCCGGCAGGCGATATCAGGATACGATCTGCCAGCTTCCATCCGGTTGCATGCAGGCTGTGCCATAGCTTTGCTGATGATTTCCGCCAATGACAGTTGTTGCCGTATATTCCCGACAGTAACGTCCCGCCGTATTTTGCCATGTCCGGGTTGGCGTCATATCAAACTGGCGTTGCGACTCCGGGTTGATCCATCGGGCGGTCTGTCCGTCCGGAATTTGTTGAAGGGCATATCCCGTGCAGGCGACATCGGCCTGATCCAGGCTTTGCCCGACAGAGTACCCACCCAGTAGGCCAAGGATCGCACCGCCAATCATGGCAACGTCACGTCCGCTGCCTTTGCCGATTGTCGATCCGATTGCCGTTCCCGCACCGCCACCAATCAATGCGCCAATCACATCGCGGTTGCATCGCAGGAAATTCCCGTCTGATACGAACATGTCGGGTCGATATCCGCGGTCATAATCCCTGTGGTGGTGTTTATCCTTATGCTTCGCACGATGACCGTGCGCCGGTGCCCAGGGTGGCGGGTCGGCAAAGGCCGTCGCCGGAATGGCAACCGGTGCGACGATGCCAACAGAGACCGCAGCGGCCATAATGCGTCGGGACCATTTCAAGCCTGTCACTTCCGGCGTTCCTCATTCTCATGAAGGATATAACCGGCACCGGTGCCCACGACCCCGCCAATGACAGCCCCGCAGGAAATACATCCGCCCGTGACGGCTGTGCCCACAACGCCAACACCGGCACCAATGGCGGCACCGCTCAGCATTTTCTGATCCCTGTCACCCAAACCGCTACAGGCCGACAATCCCAGTGTGCTGGCAACGGCCAATGTAATAGCTACGTTTCGCATCTCTCGTGTCCTTCCCATTTTGTTTTATCGTGGTGGCATTCCGGGAAATGGATACGCCGCCGATCAGACAGTCTGATCGGGCAATAAGGAAGGCATCGGGCGGCTTTAAGGAGAGAGTGCGGCAGATAAGGTAAGAAAAAGGCATCGGGGAATGCCTTGATTCAGAACGCGTTTTCACCTGTGATTGATGCGATTTTGAAACATCATTTGCGTTGAAACGGTTCAGACATCCCGCTAGCTTGATGGCGCGGCATTAGGCGCGATAAAAAAAACTCAGAAAGACCAAGGGAAACGTCATGACATTTGCGGCCTGGTTGTCCGTTGCGACAATCTGCATCCTTGGCGCGATGACGCCCGGCCCCAGTCTGGCCGTTGTTTTGCGATATTCCGTCGGGCAATCACGTCAGGCGGGGTTTGCCTGTGCGGTGGCCCATGGATTGGGCGTCGGTTTTTATGCCGTCATCACCATGACCGGCCTTGGCATACTTTTCCAGACGGTTCCGGCATTTCGCAATATCGTCAGCGTTCTTGGCGCGCTTTATCTGATCTATCTGGCGATCAAGGCCTGGCGTGCGGCAGGGTCAGGCGCACGGTTCGAATCTGATCAGAGTGGGCAGGTTGCAGATACAATGATGCAGGCGGCACGCGACGGTTTCATGATCGCGTTTCTGAACCCGAAGATTGCGCTGTTTTTCCTGGCTCTTTTCAGTCAGTTCGTGTCCCCGGAATTTGAATGGGGCGGTAAATTCCTGCTGGCTTTCACCGCGGCGGGGATTGATGCCGCCTGGTACTGCCTTGTTGCTGTCGGCTTGTCGCATGGCGCGGTTTTGCCATGGCTGCGCGCACATTCGATGTGGATCGAACGCATCATCGCGATATTGTTTGTCGTGATTGCGATGCGTGTTCTGATTGGCATTCTGCCGGTTTGATCGATCTTTCTTCTGCATGAATAACAAAGTTACTCAGGCTTTCCCCGCCACCACACTGCCGGAGTATTCCGATGACCCAAAATCAGGGCGGTGTTGCACCGTCTGAAGCTTCGCCCGCTGTGTCCCCAACGCAGCAGGATGGAAACACGCGATCAGCCGATCCTGCGGCACGCGGATTTCGCCATCTTGGTCCGCATATCGGCTTTTTGTTGGCGCTTTTGCTTTTGGCAGCGAACATGCGCGGCAGCATCGTTGCCATGGGGCCGCTTGCCGAGATTGTCGGTCTTGATCTGCAGCTTTCGGGCGTGCAGCTTGGGCTGTTGACGACCATCCCGGTTCTTAGTTTCGGTGTGTTATCGATCTTTGCGCCGCGCCTTGGGCAGCGGTTCGGGTTGGAGGCAACCCTTCTGACCATGTTGCTGTTCATTGCGGTGGGGCAGGGACTTCGCGCGACCGGCAGTTATGGCATCATGATTGTTGGCACGATCATTCTTGGGTCGGCGATTGCCGTTTTAAACGTGCTGACCCCGTCGCTGGTGCGGCGCAGTTTCCCGACCCGTGTTGCTTTGATTACAGCGCTTTACACCTTTACGATGTCAACGGGTGCGACTGTTGCGGCATTCGTTGCAATTCCGATACGAAATGCGGCGGATGGTGATTGGCGCTATTCATTGGGGATCTGGGCGGTATTCGCCGCCCTTGCCTTCCTGTTGTGGTTGCCAATGTTGCGTTATCGACATAAGGGCCTGGCACCCGTTTCTGTCACGCAGGTTTCACTGTGGAAAAATGCCGAAGCATGGTGGCTTGCGCTGTTTTTCGGGTGCCAGTCCCTGATGTTTTATACCGGCACGGCCTGGGTCGCGAAGGTCTTCATCGATAGCGGCATTTCCGAGGGGGAGGCCGCAACCCTTCTGACGATCTTTAATGTGTTTGGCATCCCGGCGGCGTTTGCCGCACCCCTGATCTATTCAAAAATCGCCAACAAGAAACTGGCGATGGTCATTTTGCATGTTCCGTTGATGATCGGCATTCCGGGGTTTGTTTTTGCCACGACCGAGCTTCCCTATCTTTGGGCGTTCTGCATGGGGCTTGGGCAGGGGGCGATGATCAGCATCGCATTGACGCTGGTGGGTATCCGCGGGGCGGACCCGCAAACTTCGGCGCGATTGTCGGGGATGTGTCAGTCGGTTGGTTATTTGCTGGCCGCGGTTGGCCCGGTTCTGTTTGGCGCCCTGCATGACCTGCTTGGCAACTGGGAGGCGGCCTTGTCCTTCCTGTTCGTGATTGTGTGCATTCAGATGATTGCAGCCCTTCGTGCGGGATCTGCCAGCAAGATCGGTGGATAAGGTTTCAAGCTGTTCGGGTCTTTTTACATGGCCGGCTATTCGGCGGCTTCGGCGAGTGGGGTGATATTGCGCGCTTCGTTTGCCAGTTGATCGAGTTTCTGCAGGACTTCACGGGTCGCGATTTCCATACGGGCGAAGGCTGTTTCTGCAGCCGCAATATCGCGGTTCCTGAAGGCCGTGATTGCCGCATGACCGGCTTCGTGTTGTGCCAGATGCGGTGCCCGGATCGCGTCGAAAGACGGCAGATGGCGGAACGGTTTTGATGCCGGGCTGTCATACCATTTACCAAACCGGCAGGTTTTCGCATCCCCCATCTGGATATCGGCACTGCTGCCAAGCCCGGCGAGCAATTCGGCAACGGATTTGAAGAACACGGCATGTTCGGCGCGGGCACTTCGTATGGTGCGGTTCGGAATTTCATACTGAACCAGTTCGGAAACCTGTGTTTCGATCAGGCCTTCGACCTGACCGATAACACCAATGGCCGAGCGGATTGCCGCAACCTGCCCGCCGGTTTGCCCGGCGATACCGGTAATGCCATCGCGGACGGCATCGGTTGCCTTGTTCTGTTCATCAAGGATGGTTGAGATATCGGCAATGCGGCGGGTCGTGTCTTCCATCTTGGTGCCGATATCCCCCATTTCGCGGGCAACATCATTCATCACATTCTGGCCGCGTGATACGGCATCATTGCCGCGTGCCATGGCATCGACGATGCCCTGTGTCTCGCCTTGCAGATTGACGATGCGGCTGCGGATTTCCTCGGTCGCGCGTGCGGTCTGCTGGCTAAGGGCCTTGACCTCGCCCGCGACGACGGCAAAACCCTTGCCCGCTTCGCCCGCGCGGGCGGCCTCGATTGTAGCGTTGAGCGCCAGAAGGTTGGTTTCGGCGGCAATTGCTTCGATCGAGGCGACAATCTCGCCGATTTTTTCCGATGCCTCGGCCAGGGCATCGACCCGGCCAGATGCGTCCGACACCGCATGTGCGATGTCATCCATGCTGCCGACAGCTTCCTTGACGGTTTGCTGGCCGTTGCGGGTGGCGGTGATGGCATCGGTTGCGTTATCGGCAGCAGCGCGGCCATTTTCGGCGATGTGACTGATGCCGGAAACCATCTGATCGATGGCGGCCGAAATCGATTGCGCCTTGCGGTCGACATCCTCAATGACATTCATCATGCGGGCATTGGATACGGCACTTTGATTGATGGCAACCGACAGTTCCATCGTGCGATCAAGCTGCTGATCGGCGAAGGCATTTTCCGATGCGTTGTGGCGTTTGACAGCACTGGCATCGCAATAGGCGGTCAGCGTCAGTTCGATATCGAGCAGCATGACCGAGGTGAGCGAGGTGACGATGTTTGCCGCCTGACCGGCGTTCCATCGAAAGCGGGTTATGATGGCCTCGATCAGGGCATCGGTGATCGCATTGTAGGTCGCGATGTAAAGTTTTGGGGTAATGCCGTGGGTTTCGTGGGTCTGGCCGATCCGGTTGGCCTGCTTGACGAAATCTTCGTTGATCTTGCCGTCAAACAATTGGGTCCAGTGGTTTTGAAGCGTTTTTATCAGGGATGTAATGGTGGCGTCTGAAAGGGGATCGGATTTCAGATCTTCGCTTTGGCTGATGGTTCGGTAAAATGTCTCGGCGCGTTGGGCCGATTTATCGTGGATCAGTCCTGATGCCTTGCGAAGGGCACCAAATGTTTCCGGCAGGATGTTGTAAATCGCCAGACGGTTTTCCAGTTGTGACACAACCATTTCCCTATACCCCAGTCATTCCCCGAAGGGCCACCCCTGTCTGAACATCCTGCAACGGATGCCCCGGCCTGACCGCCTGAATGGCGGTTCTTATACATATGGATGGGAACTTTAGGGGGCGTGGATTCAATCGGCAATAAAATTCGTTGTCGGGATATATCCGTTGAAGGATGTCATGCGGCGTTTGCTTGTGCTGATTCCGCCCTGCATGTCGCGATGATCCAGTCGCGGAAGGCGCGAACCGCAAAGTTGTTTTCCTTTTCTTCGGGATAAACAACGTAATAGGCGTGCCGGTTGGGGATCGATACGTCAAACGGGGCGACAAGCCGCCCGTTATCAAGTTCTTCGCGCACCAGAAATTCCGGCAGAAGGGCCAATCCCAACCCTGCGACGGCGGCCTGGATGACCATATGGAAATGTTCAAACCTGGGGCCGGCCAGTTCATCGACAACCGCAACACCGGTTGCGGCCAGCCAGTCCTGCCAGGCGCGGGGACGGGTGGAATGTTGCAACAGGGTGCAATTGCGGACCCGTTCACGTGCAATCGGCAGATCGTCATTTTCCTTAAGGATTTTGGGCGCGCAAACCGCAATCAGGGTTTCGCCCATCAGGCGGTGAAACACGCAGCCGGGCATGTTGTCTTCGCCAAAATGGATGGCGATATCGATGCCTTCGCGGGTGAAGTTGAATTCGCGGGTCTGGGTGATCAGGTTAAGCTGGATATCGGGCCATGTGGTTTTGAAATCACCCAGTCGCGGCACCAGCCAGCGCGCGCCAAAGGTCGGCAATGTCCCGACATTCAGCATCCCGCCGGCATCGGAATAAGCCATGACCTGCAAGGTTGCGGCCTCTGCCCGGTCCAGAAGGTCGCGCACCTGTGCGGCATAGGCTTCGCCCGCCGCCGTCAGTTTCAGGCGTTTTTTTATCCGACGAAAAAGATCCCGGCCCAGATATTCCTCAAGTGCGCGGATCTGGCGGCTGATAGCACTTTGCGTCACGTTCAGTTCCTCTGCCGCACGGGTAAAGCTCAGATGCCGGGCAGAGCTTTCGAAAAATTGCAGGGCAGTGAGGGACGGCAGGACGCGACGCATATGTTTTGATCCCCAAGTTCATTACCAAATGGAATGATATGGTGCGAATATATCGTTTGTTAGATTTCCTGCCAAGTCTTAGCATTTCAATGGTTCGGAACCCCTCGTGCCACCACATGATCCTTCCGGACAGTAAAATTGATCGGGTAATTGATAATATTACGGAAGGAGAGTCAGAAATGCCCCAGCCAGTTAAATCCCCCTTGAACAGCCAGCTTGGCGCGGTGCTTAAGGCCGTTATTGGCGAGACAAAGGCCGATTATCTGTTTCGGATGATTGATGTGAATGACCGGCTTTTGGCCGATCCTGCGAATGATGCCGGAAAAGTCAGCCGCCTGACGATGGCGCAGGCGCTTAACATGATCCTGTTTGATGGTCTGCTGGAAGCCGTTCCCGAAGGCAAAGCCTATTCCGAGGATAAGCTGGCGGCGGGCGAGCCGATCATTTTCGATCATGGTGCCATTCGTACCGTCGATGGCCCGGCAACCGGCGCATTGCCGCGCGGTCATGTTGCCATGGCACGCATCCTGGCCCCGCTTGGGTTCGATGTTGCCGGTGTTTATCCGCTGTCGCGTCTGAAAATGACGGGTCGGGCGTTTTGCCATGCAGATGAACCGGAACTGATCGCGCAGTTCTTTGTGTCCGAGCTTCATGTCGAAGAATTCAGCCCCGCCTTTCAGCAGGCGGTTGCCAATACGGTTGGCAAATCGGTTGATCCGCTGTCGCCCGGTGCCAAGGTCCTGCTGGATCAACTGGCTGCTAACGGCAATATCGGCTTTGCCGATGCGACCAAGCTTCTGCCGGTTCTGGTCAAATGTTTCGGCGCGCAGCACGGCCCGGTAGCCGAGGCCGATTATGAGGTCCTGTTGGCCGAATCCGCCGAAATGGCGTGGATTTCAACCGAAGGCAATGCGTTCAACCATGCAACGGACCGGGTTGACGATATCGAGGCGGTCGCCAGCGAACAGCGCGCCAAAGGCCGCCCGATGAAGGAAAAGGTCGAAATTTCCAGCACCGGATCGGTGCGTCAGACCGCGTTCAAGGCAACCCGTGTCCTGCGTCAGATGCGCGATGCCAATGGCGATCTGGTGACCCGCGATGTGCCCGGTTCCTTCTATGAATTCATCAGCCGTGATCACGTGCGTGACGAGACGACCGGGGAACAAAAACTTGATCTTCGATTTGACAGCAGCAATGCACAGGGCATCTTTAAAATGACCGCCGGAAGCAAGGCGGCATAAGGAAGCAAAAAGACCGGAATGCCGGAACGGGTTATACCGTTCCGGTTTCAAAACATTCTATCGGGTGGCAGGCGATCATGGGTTCAGTGGACGAAAATTATGATGTCATCATTGTTGGCGGGGCGGTTATCGGAAGCTCCGCCGCGTGGTTTTTGACCGACCGGGATGATTTCAAGGGCCGGGTTCTGGTCATTGAAAAAGACCCGAATTATGAATTCTGTTCGACAACCCTGTCGGCGGCATCGATCCGTCAGCAGTTTTCGACCCCGATCAATATTGAAATGTCGGGTTTTGGCATTGAATTCCTGCGCAATCTGAAACGTGATCTTGATCCCGAAGTTGATATTTCCTTCCATGAAAAGGGCTATCTGGTTCTGGCGACCGAGTCCGGTCGCGATATCCTGCGACAGAATCACGCAACCCAGACCAAGCTGGGGGCTGATATCGTCTGGATGGAGCCCGATGAACTGGCCGCCAAATATCCGTGGATGAACACATCCGATCTGGCGGCGGCCTGCTGGGGCCGCACCGGGGAAGGCTGGTTTGATGCCTATTCCCTGATGCAGTCCTTCCGTAAACAGGCCCGCCGCCAAGGGGCTGATTATATCGACGGCGAAGTCGTCGAAGTTTTGCGCGATGGCGATCAGATCACGGGTGTGGTCCTGAAAGACGGACGGCGGTTTGGCTGCGGGGCGCTGATTAATGCAGCGGGAACCGGTGGATCAAAAGTTGCCCGAATGGCGGGGCTTGAAATCCCGGTGGAGCCGCGCAAACGCTGTATTTTTGTGTTTGATTGCCGGGATGCGGCCGACATTAACGCGGCCTGTCCGATGCTGATTGATCCAAGTGGCCTTTATGTCCGTCCCG
The DNA here is from genome assembly GCF_000714555.1 of Thalassospira permensis NBRC 106175. Classification (NCBI taxonomy): domain Bacteria; kingdom Pseudomonadati; phylum Pseudomonadota; class Alphaproteobacteria; order Rhodospirillales; family Thalassospiraceae; genus Thalassospira; species Thalassospira permensis. The sequence goes on from NZ_AUNC01000008.1 coordinate 41,359, forward strand.
AAGGTGATCTTTTCATCACCGGAATTGCGCCGCCTGCGGATCGTGATCCGGAATGCTGGGACTTCGAAGTCGATTACAGCCTGTTTGACGATATCATCTGGCCGGGGCTTTACGAGCGGTGCGAACGGTTCGAGGCGATCAAGATGGTCAATGCCTGGGCCGGGCATTATTCCTATAACCTGCTTGATCAGAACGCGATCATCGGTCCGCATCCAGAGGTAAAGAACTTCTTCTTTGCCAATGGATTTTCGGGCCATGGATTGCAGCAAAGCCCGGCAGTTGGCCGTGGTCTTTCGGAACTGATCGTCGCAGGCCATTACCAGACACTTGATATGTCGGTGTTCGGATATGAGCGTATCCGCGACAATGCCCCGGTTCTGGAACTGAACGTGATTTAAATCGGTTTCGAAACGAATATTCGAGATCACTATCTTAACGATGAAAGCCGGAGCAACCCCACATGCCCCGTGACGATATGACCAACCAGACATCTGATGCCGTGATGGACGCTGCCACCGTCACGGCACGCCAGAAACACAGTGTTTCAAATGGTATTCGTACTCTGCACCCGATTTATCTCGACCGGGCGCTTAATGCCGAAGCCTGGGATATTGATGGCAATCGTTATATCGATTTCATCGGCGGGATCGGGGTATTGAATACCGGCCATCGCAATCCGGTCGTCATGGCCCGTGTGGCCGAGCAATGCGAACGTTTTACCCATTCGTGCTTTAACGCGTTGCCTCATGAACCTTATGTCGCGGTAACCGATTGGCTGGCGCAAAACTGCCCGATTGAAGGTCCGGCAAAATCGATGCTGACCAATTCCGGGGCGGAGGCGATGGAAAATGCCCTGAAACTTGCCCGTGCCTTTACCGGCCGGACGGGTGTTCTGGCCTTTGAAGGGGCGTTTCATGGCCGAACGCTTGCGACCCTTGCGCTGACGGGTAAAACCAAGCCCTACAAGACCGGATTGGGGCCGCTTCCGGGGCCGGTTTACCATTTGCCATATCCCTGCCGTGAAACCGGTGTATCGGTGGCCGATGCAATGGATGCCATCGCCAGATTGTTTGCCGTATCAGTTGACCCCGGAAGCATCGGTGCCGTGGTGATCGAACCCGTACAGGGCGAGGGCGGTTTTCGGGCGTGCGACGCGGCCTTTCTTGTCGAACTGCGCCGTCTTTGCGATGCCAATGGCATGGTTCTGATTGCTGATGAAATCCAGTCGGGCTTTGGCCGGACGGGTAAGATGTTTGCCATCGAGCATGCCAATGTCTGCCCCGACATCATCGTGATGGGCAAGGGCATTGGCGGTGGTTTCCCGCTGGCTGCGATTACGGGGGCGGAGGATGTGATGAATGCCCTTATGCCCGGTGGCCTGGGTGGGACTTATTCCGGTAATCCGGTGGCCTGTGCTGCGGCGACCGGTGTGTTTGAAGTCCTGGAAAAAGACGATATTTTGCACCGTTCCAGGCAGCTTGGCGAAAAATATGCCACCCATATCGCCTGGTTGCGTGATTTGCCCGGTGGGCATGTGATCGGTGCGATGCGCGGTATTGGTGCGATGCGTGCCTTTGAACTGATTGCAGATGACGGGATGCCGTCGCCAAAACGACTGCAAACATTATTGCAACTGGCCCGTGCGAGCGGGCTATTGTTGATGCCAAGTGGTGAATACGCCAATGTGGTGCGCCTTCTGGCCCCGCTGACCATTCCGTTCGAACAGGTCGATGAAGCCTTTGCCATCATCGGCAAGGTGTTGCCAAAACTGGCAGCGGTGTCGGATGCGGATGACCGGTCGTGATTGCCGTAAAACTCAAAAAGAAGGGAGCTTAACCGTGAGTTTCAAAAACATTCTGACCGAACTGGGCCTTTCCGAGGCCGAGATTTCCAATGGTACGCTTAAGGTTCAGACCCCGGTTGATGGTTCTGAAATTGCGGCTGTTGCCGAAACCGATCCGTCGGAAATGAACGACATCATTGCACGTTCTAAAAAGGCATTTACCCAGTGGCGTCAGGTGCCCGGCCCGCGTCGCGGTGAACTGGCCCGTCTTCTGGGCGAAGAACTGCGCGCGGCCAAGGAACCGCTGGGGCGTCTGGTGTCGCTTGAATGCGGCAAGATCTATCAGGAAGGTCTTGGCGAAGTTCAGGAAATGATCGATATCTGCGATTTCGCCGTCGGCCTGTCCCGTCAGCTTTACGGTTTGACCATCGCGTCCGAACGTCCGGGCCATAAAATGATGGAAAACTGGCATCCGTTGGGTGTTGTTGGCGTCATTTCCGCGTTTAACTTCCCGGTTGCCGTCTGGTCATGGAACACAGCCCTTGCATTGGTTTGCGGCAACTCGGTGATCTGGAAACCGTCGGAAAAAACCCCGGTTGTGGCGCTTGCCTGCCAGAAAATCTTTGAAAAGGCATTGGCGAAATTCGGCGATGCGCCGGAAGGCCTGCATCAGGTGGTGATCGGTGATCGCCGCATTGGTGAGGCCCTTACCGACAGCCATGATGTCGCACTTGTTTCGGCAACCGGTTCAACCCGTATGGGCCGCGAAGTTGCACCGCGTGTGGCGGAACGTTTTGGCCGGACCATCCTGGAACTGGGTGGCAACAATGCGATGATCGTGACCCCGTCTGCCGACCTTGATATGACCGTGCGCGCGGTTGTCTTCTCGGCGGTTGGGACCTGTGGTCAGCGTTGCACATCCTTGCGTCGCGTAATTGTCCATAAGGACGTCAAAGACGAATTGCTGCCGAAAATCGTTGCTGCCTACAAGTCTGTCAAAATCGGTGATCCGCTTGCCGATGGCACGCTTGTTGGCCCGCTGATTGACGAGGACAGCTTTAACAACATGCAGACCGCGCTTTCCAATGCCAAGAAAGACGGCGGGACGGTCCATGGTGGTGAACGCGTGTTGGCTGATCAGTATCCGAATGCCTATTACGTCACCCCGGCGGTTGTCGAAATGCCGTCCCAGACCGAAACCGTGCGCCACGAGACCTTTGCGCCGATCCTGTATGTCATGACCTATGAAACGCTTGAAGAAGCCATTGCGCTTCAGAATGGTGTGCCACAGGGCCTGTCATCCTGCATCTTCTCGACCGATCTGCGTGAAACCGAACTGTTCCTGTCGGCTGTTGGTTCGGATTGCGGTATCGCCAACGTCAATATCGGCCCGTCGGGTGCGGAAATCGGCGGTGCGTTTGGCGGTGAAAAAGAAACCGGTGGCGGACGTGAATCGGGTTCGGACGCATGGAAAGGCTATATGCGTCGTGCGACCAACACGATCAACTATTCCCGCGAACTGCCGCTGGCGCAGGGGATCAAGTTCGATATCTGATCACGCGTTTGATCGGTTTTGATCATGAAGCACCGTCGGGAAACCGGCGGTGTTTTTGTTTGGGTGAAAATGCGATAGAATACGTTGTATGACAATGCAAACAGGAAACCGGTTATGAGCAAGGATACAGTGGCCATTCGTGTCGATTCCGATTTGCGCCAACGGTTGGACAAGCTTGCAGATGCCTTTGGTCAGACGCGCTCAAGCATCATCAACGATGCCCTTCGGCAATATGCCGATCATCAGGAATGGCAGGTGAACCTGATTGCCGAGCGTGCCGAAAGTCTCGAAGCAGACAAAGCCGTCCTGATATCGCATGAGGATGTGCTTGCCACGTTTGATCAACGCTTTGCCGATAAAGAAGCTGGATGAAGATCGAATGGGACAGCCGGGCGGTCGAGGATTTACGCGATATTGTTGACTATATTGATGAACGCAATCCAGTCGCAGCACTAAAGACATACCAATTGATTGCCGGGTCGGTTTCCCAGCTTGCGACTCACCCGTTTATCGGACGGGTTGGCCGCGTGGCGCGAACCCGCGAGATGATTGTGAACGGCACACCGTATCTTGTGGCCTATTGCCTTGGCGACGACACGGTCACAGTCATTGCCGTCTTGCATGCCGCACGCCGCTGGCCGGATGAATTCTGATCATCGAGAAGTGATGGCCTTTGCCCGGTTCGAACGCATGGAAAAGCTATACGCGCCGTGCGACCAACACGATCAACATTGCCGCGAGTTGCCGCTGGCGCAGGGCATCAAGTTCTATATTTGATCACGAGTTCTAGACAATAAGATACCGCCGATTTATTCGGCGGCATCATCGTTTCCAAATGCCTTCTCTGAAAAATACAACTTGTGGTTATTTTCAAGAAGATCAGTTATTGGGAGGTTGTCAAACAGAGCATGTTTTTCTGCGAAGTCTTTAAATTTTCGACCTTGTTCTGAGAGGCTGTTGTAAAATAATAACTTCAACTCTTGCTCGGATAGCATGGATCGAACCATTCTCGAATGATATTTTTTTGAATATTCATTTATTTCGATAAATTTGAAAATATTGTATAAAAATATAAAATAATGAGACATGTTAATTGAGTGTGATTTAATAAAGAAAGTGGAGAATTTAAATACCATCTCCGTTTCAGTGTATGGCCTGTTTTCCAATTCATTGTACTTCGAAATTATATATTCTTTGTATTTTTCATCCATTAAATTACAAATATAACTGATAGCATCACGCCCTTTGAAGCTCTTCTTTATATTGGTATGCCCAATTTCAATTGAATCAACAATTTCATTGAAAATTGATAGCATTTGAAAAAATGTATTCTCAAATTTTTGGGCATTAATCTGGTCTGATTGGATTTCTAAAGCGTTGGCTGATCTTTCAAGTTCTTTTCTAGTTAGCGTCAGCTCTTTGCGTTGGAGAGCGATGGTAAGTAGAAGCCCAAGCACGGTCACGAAGGTGAAGATTGGATTCAAAGTTCCACCAAAAAAATCACCCCATGGTCCGAGATTTGAAAAACTATCTGGATCTTTTATGCCAAACCAGAGCAATCCTAGCCCTGCAAACGCAGCAAGAACTACTGCAACTACAAACGTAATAGAAGCCAAGTGGTTATCTTTGGCATTTTCACTCATCATTGACTTCCTGCAACGGTTTCATGACCTCAATGGTTGCATGTCGCCCTGTTTAATTAAATAAAAAACGGCCCCCGAAGGGACCGCTTTTTCTTAAATTCTGTCTCTAAGCGTGGTTTGATCAGCCAGCTTTGGAGAAACGCTCTGCAACATATTCCCAGTTAACCAGGTCGTTGATGAACGCTTTGACATAGTCCGGGCGCGCGTTGCGGTAATCGATGTAGTAGGAGTGTTCCCAGACATCGCAACCGAGCAGCGGGGTCTGACCGTGGACCAGCGGGTTTTCCGCATTCGGGGTTTTGGTTACGACCAGCTTGCCGGATTTATCGAGTGCCAGCCAGCACCAGCCCGAACCGAACTGGGTCACGCCAGCCTGAATGAAGGCTTCCTTGAAGGCATCGACAGAGCCGAAATCTTCAACGATTTTCTTTTCCAGTTCGCCCGGAATGTTGCCGCCGCCATTTTTCTTCATCATCTGCCAGAACTCGATATGGTTCCAGTGCTGGGCAGCGTTGTTGAACAGGCCGGCTTTGGATGCATCGCCATAGGATGCAACAACGATTTCTTCGAGCGACTTGCCTTCAAGGCCGGAACCTTCGAGCAGCTTGTTGCCGTTCACAACATAGGCGTTGTGGTGTTTGTCATGGTGAAACTCAAGGGTTTCAGCCGACATGACCGGTGCAAGCGCGTCATAAGCATAAGGGAGTGCAGGGAGTTCAAGAGCCATGATACAGATCCTCGACTTTCGTTATTGGTTTGTGCGGTCAGCACAGGGCTTCCGCAACATATCCCCATTACCACCTGCCGTAAAAGTGAAAATCCCATGCAACCTGTTGGAAAACTTGTTGCTATGGATGATCATTGCCTTTTGGCTGGTTCGGAAACGGGCATGATGGAAAACCTCGTGGTCTTAATCCTCGGCCTTTATCTAGGTCAAAGGAAGCAGCGCGCAATGCCTTGGACGGCTTTGCGATATTCCATACCCTTTAAACAAGCTGAGGCGCGCATCGTTCCATGGATGCGAAAATATTTTGAATTCTGCGAATGTCTGCCCGACAGGCTTCTGCTATCGGGCGTCATGTACCCCGAGCCGGATAACCGGTCAGCCTGCTATTCCTTATAAAGGCTGACCATGTTCTGAATATCGGTGCCATTGCGGATCATCACGTCATATTCCCCCTTTTGCAGGCGGGAAATATCGATACGGCACGGAAAAGAGCCGCAATCTTTGTTCAGCGCAATCGATCCGTCCTGAAAGGACAGGATGACTTCGCCTTTCGGCTGATCTGCATGGATGGTGACACTGTCGGTGGTCGCTTTCGGTGCGACGCGGATTGCAGCCAGTGCGGCTGTCGTCACTGTCAAAACTCCGACGAGGGCGATTACAACCGGCTTGCTGCGCAAAGATCTAAACATGTTGTTTCCTCGCGCTTCTTTTTGGTGAAGTAAAGATGCGCGGTGAAGACGGGAAAATGGCGGCGCAAATGCGGCATTTCCGTGCCGAATGTTTCGATTTTCCATCTGTCACAGGTAAAAAGCCCCCTGAACAAAAGGTTAGGGGGCTTTCTACAATCAGATCGTGCGCGAAATTTTTATGAAATCGCTATTTCCGGCGTTCCATTGCGGCCTTGAGTGCTGCGGCCATCGCACCACCGTCATTTCCGGCACTGCCTTGATTGTTACGCGGACTGCTTTGATAATTTCCGCCGTGCTGGTTGTTTCGCCCGGTGTTTGTGCGGGCCTGATGGCCGGTATTGCTTTGATTGCCACGGGACTCGGTACGCTTTTCACGGGTGCCTTCATAGTCCGGTGCTGATTTCATCGACAGGCCGATGCGTTTGCGCGGCGCATCGACTTCCATGACGGTAACCGACACGATCTGGCCTGCCTTGACGACTTCACGCGGGTCGGAAACGAATTTGTCGGCCAGTTGTGAAATATGCACCAAACCGTCCTGATGGACACCGATATCCACGAACGCCCCGAAATTGGTGACGTTGGTGACGGTACCTTCAAGCTTCATACCGGTTTTAAGGTCCTTGATCTCGTTCACGCCGTCGGTGAATTTTGCGGTTTTGAATTCCGGGCGCGGATCGCGGCCGGGTTTATCAAGCTCGGCCAGAATGTCGCGGATGGTCGGAACGCCGAACACATCATCGGCATAGTCATCCGGGCGCAGGGTTTTGATGAAGGGCGAGTCGCCAATCAGCTCTGCCAGCGGTTTGTTGGAACGCGTGCTGATACGTTCCACCAGTTTATAGGCCTCCGGGTGAACAGCCGATGCATCAAGCGGGTTTTCACCGCCACGAATGCGCAGGAAACCGGCGCATTGTTCGAACGCTTTGGGGCCGAGGCGTTCTACCTTGCGCAAGTCCGCACGCGACCGGAACGCACCATTGATATCGCGATAGCCGACAATATTGCGCGCCAGTGTTTCCGAAAGTCCGGCAACACGGGTCAGAAGCGGAATAGACGCGGTATTGAGGTCAACACCCACCCCGTTCACGCAATCCTCGACCACGGCATCAAGTGATTTGGCAAGCTTGGTTTCCGATACGTCGTGCTGATACTGCCCAACACCAATGGATTTTGGTTCGATCTTCACCAGTTCCGCCAGCGGGTCCTGCAGGCGTCGGGCGATGGATACCGCCCCACGCAGCGACACATCCAGATCCGGGAATTCTTCGGCGGCAAATTGTGACGCGGAATAGATCGATGCACCGGATTCGTTGACGATGACCTTGGTCGCCTTAAGGGCCGGGAAGCGTTTGAGTAACTGACCGGCAAGCTCATCGGTTTCACGCGAATAGGTGCCATTGCCAATCGCGATCAGTTCGATCTTGTGGCGGGCGGCAAGGGCCGCCAGTGTATTCAGCGCGCCTTCGACGTCATTGCGGGGCTGGAACGGGTAAACGGTTGCGGTATCAACCATCTTGCCGGTGGCATCGATCACGGCAACCTTGACACCGGTACGCACCCCCGGATCAAGACCCATGGTGGCCTTCTGCCCGGCCGGTGCGGCAAGCAGCAGGTCCTTGAGGTTATCGGCAAACACCTTGATCGCGTCTTCTTCGGCGCTGTCACGAAGGGTGCCGAACAGGTCAAGTTCGATGGATAGCGACAGTTTGACCCGCCAGGTCCAGCGAACCGTATCGACCAGCCATTTATCAGCAGGGCGACCACGGTCGGCAATACCGACATGGGCGGAAATCATAATCTCGGCCCGGCCCTGCTCGGTCCGCGGGCGGTCTTCGTCGGCGGCACCGAGTGTCAGTTTAAGTTGCAGGATGTTTTCGTTGCGCCCCCTGAACAGGGCCAGAGCGCGATGTGACGGGCAGGTTTTGATTTTTTCGGAATGTTCGAAATAGTCGGAAAACTTGGCACCTTCAGCCTGTTTGCCATCGATCACGCTGGCACTGATTTCGCCATCATTCCACAAAAGGTCGCGCAGCTTGGCGACCAGATCGGCATCCTCGGCAAAGCGTTCCATCAGGATCTGACGCGCACCATCAAGGGCGGCCTTGGTATCTTCGACGCCTTTTTCAGCATCGACATATTTGGCGGCTTCGGTTTCCGGATCAAGGTTCGGATTGCCGTACAGATCATCTGCCAGCGGCTCCAGCCCGGCTTCGCGGGCGATCTGGGCCTTGGTGCGGCGCTTTTTCTTGTAGGGCAGGTACAAATCTTCAAGGCGGGTTTTGGTGTCGGCCTCGTTGATGGCCTTTTCAAGTTCCGGCGTCAGTTTTTCCTGTTCGCGGATGCTTTCAAGCACGCTTGAACGGCGTTCTTCCAGTTCGGTCAGATAGCGCAGGCGTTCTTCCAGCGTACGAAGTTGGGTATCATCAAGACCGCCGGTTTTTTCTTTGCGGTAGCGCGCAATGAATGGAACGGTGGAGCCCTCATTGAGCATCTCGATGGTGGCAATGACCTGTTCCGGCCGGCATGAAAGTTCTTCGGCGATACGCTGGGGAATTGGACGCATGGTTTCTCCTTGGTTTGCTCGTCTGCCTGAAATAGCGGCTTTCGGGCAGGGGGGAAAGAGCCAGTTTCGGATAAATGGCTGTCTGCATATTTGGTGGATTTTGTCGTTGAAATCACAAGCTGCTGAAATCGAACGGATTTTGGAAATCCTGCCAGATATTGCTGCCCTATAACTTGCCCCGACGGTGCAGGCGGGCTATTTCTGGGATAACAGTTCCATCGGGCAGTCCCGACAACCGGAGAATAAGGATGGCCGGAAAGTTCCGCGAAACCGTCATTCACGAGGTGCCAAAAGAAAAGGCCGAACCGAAAACCTCGGAAGAAAAGAATGAAGCCATTGCCGGTGCAGACATGGCACCTGTTCTGTCACAGGATGCAATCAATGCGCTGGCCGAAGCCAAGGCCGCCAAGGAAGCTGCTGCAAAACAGCGCGAAATCGGCGGGCCCAAAGGCCCCGAGCCGACCCGTTTTGGCGATTGGGAAAACAAGGGTCGCTGCATCGATTTTTGATGTTGCAGCCATTCCCGGAAGTGACTTCAGGTGATCCATATATGAATAGGGTCGGGCATTTTTGCGCCGACCCTATTCATTTCTGAATTGCCAGATAAAGCAGTCCGCCGGGCTCAGTTGCCGCGAATGGCTTTGATGTTGTTGGCGTATTCGGATGGGCCGCCTTTGAAGGTCGCGGAACCGGCGACCAGAACGTTCGCACCGGCTTCGATCACCTTGGGCGCGATTTCCGGGTTTACGCCACCATCGACTTCAAGGTCGATATCGCGTCCGGTCGCGTCGATCATCTTGCGGATGCGTTTGATTTTTTCAAGCTGGCTTGGAATGAATTTCTGGCCGCCAAAGCCCGGGTTCACGGTCATGACCAGAACAAGGTCAACCATGTCCATGACATATTCGATCGCGCTTTCCGGCGTTGACGGGTTCAGCGACACCCCGGCTTTTTTGCCCAGCGACTTGATCAGCTGCAGCGAACGATGCAGGTGCGGACCTGCTTCGGCATGGATGGTGATGATATCGGAACCGGCATTGGCGAAGGCTTCGATATAGGGATCGACCGGTGCGATCATCAGATGAACGTCAAACACCTTGTCGCTATGCGGGCGCAGTGCCTTGACCACATCCGGGCCGATGGTGATGTTGGGCACGTAATGACCGTCCATGACATCGATATGGATGTAGTCTGCGCCAGCGGCATCAACCGCGCGGACGTCAACACCCAGCTGTGCGAAATCGGCGGAAAGGATCGAAGGTGCGATTTTAATGGCGTTTGATGCGGTCATGGCGCGGCAAAGGTCCTGAAGCGGGTTGGGATATGGGAATTTCGCGGTTCTCATACCCCAAAAACGCGGTCCTGTCACCCAAGCGGGGCGAATGGCTGTCTTGATCTGTATCGTTTAAGATACCAATCAGGATTTCTTGACCAGCCGTGCGCAGAAGAAACCATCGATCCCGCCATATTCCTGCATATGTAGCGGCAGGATGCGCAATTCACCGGCATCGTTGATGGCCTCACTCCAACCGCCCAGTTCGTCGGCGGTAATCGGCTTGCGTTCATAATTCGGGTGGTCGGCCAGGAACGATTTGACCTGATGCTCGCCCTCTTCAGGCTGAAGCGAACAGGTGCAATAGATCAGCTCGCCACCAACATTCAGAAGCTTGTCAGCCTGATTAAGCAGCTTGGTCTGGATCGGCAAAAGCGACCGCATCAGTTTGTCGTTCTGACGCAGCAAAATATCGGGATGGCGGCGAATGGTGCCGGTTGCCGAACAAGGCGCATCAAGCAAAACCGCATCGGCACGTGGCGTATCAGGGGCCAGATCGGTGGCGTCCCCGATAACAACAGCGGCACCGAGTTCAACCCGTTCAAGGTTTTCATAGACGCGTTTCAGGCGGCCCTCGGATTTATCGACGGCAATGGCCTGTGCGCCGAAAGCCGCAAGCTGCATGGTTTTTCCGCCCGGTGCAGCGCAGAGATCATAAATGGTTTTGCCCTTGTGAGCCGAAAACAGTTTGGCCGGGATGGATGCCGCCGCGTCCTGCACCCACCATTTGCCGTCTTTATAGCCCGGCAGGTTGCGGATGCGACGCCCGCCTTCAAGCCGGACCGTGCCGGTTGGAAGGACAATACCGTCCATTTTTTCCGCCCATTCGGCGGCCTCGGCCGGGTCTTTGATCGAAAGATCAAGCATGGCATAGCCAAGGCTTGCCTGGGCAATGCCCTGGGCCACGTCCGCGCCATAGGCCTTTTTCCATGATCCGCGCAGCCATGCCGGAACGTTCAATTGCCAGTCTTCGACATTTTCAGGCCATTCAAAGCCGTCGCGCTGCAAACCGCGCAAGACGGCATTGATCAGTTTGGTGTACCGATGAAGTCCTGCATCGCGCGCCAGATTAACCGTGCTGTCAACTGCACCGTGATCGGCTGTATCCATGAAAAACAGCTGGGCGACACCCAGACGCAGGATATTGGTCAGTCGTGCGGCGGTGCGATCTTGTGGCGGGTGATAGCGCGGGGCGAGCATGGCATCAATTTCACCCAGATGGCGCAATGTGGTGCCAAGCAATTGACGCAAAAAATTGCGATCCAGTGATGGCAGACCATACCCATGTTTTGACAGAAGCTCGTCCAGTGTGACTTCCCCCCCGCGCAGTTCCTGCAGGGTTTTGAGCGCCAGCATCCGGGGATCGGGAAGATCGGCCGGTTGGCTATGGTGTGGCGCGTGGCGGTTGTCCGGACGGGCGCGGCGTTCTGTCAAAGGAATATCTCCGGTTTCGGGTTGTGGCTTGTAAGTAAGCGCCCTTTGGGGGGCTGTAAAGCACTTAGCCGCGCGATTTCTGGCATGGCTGGCCTGCTGGATATGGTTTGTCGGCTACTTAAAAGCCTTGCGATGGGGACGAGTGCCCGGTAATCCAGACGGATGATTTGAACGGAACGGGCGATACAGATGTCTTTTGCCGCACTTGCGATTTTTTCCGGCTGCTTTCTGATCGGCTCTATGCTGCTGACCTGGGCGGTGTTGCTTTATCTGCGGCGCAAGGCGATTCTTGATATGCCCAATCATCGTTCCAGTCACGCGGTGCCAACCCCGCGCGGTGGCGGATTGGCCGTGACGCCGCTTTTGGTGTTCATGGTCGGAGCGGTTTTTTTATGGTCGGGGAATGCTGATCTGCCTCAATGGGTCATGCTCGCCGCGGCTGCGGCGCTTGGCATGTTAAGCTGGTTTGATGATCGACATGATCTGTCGCCTGCTATTCGTTTTGCCTGTCAGTTCGTTGCCGTGATCGTCGGTGTGTTCGCGATTGACAGTCCTGTCCTGCAAGGGCTGGTGCCAATGTGGCTGGATCGTGTTCTGGTGGTTCTTGCCTGGGTCTGGTTCCTTAATCTTTTCAATTTCATGGATGGGATTGACGGCATTACCGGCGTCGAAGCGGGATCCATTGGCGCGGGCGTTTTTGTTTTGGCGCTTTTGATGCCGTTGCCTGAATTCATTGATCTTGGTTATATCGGGCTTGGTATTCTGGCGATCATGGCCGGATTTCTGATCTGGAACTGGCATCCGGCGAAGCTGTTTCTGGGGGATGTCGGATCGGTGCCGCTGGGGTTTGTTCTGGGTTGGTTGCTGCTTGAACTGGCGGCACGTGGTGCGTGGATGCCAGCTTTGATCCTGCCATTATACTATCTGGTCGATGCAACCTTTACATTGATGAAGCGCGGGCTTCGGGGGGAAAAGGTCTGGCATGCCCATCGTGAGCATTTTTATCAGCAGGCGACCCAGCGTGGGATGAGCCACGCTGGGGTTTCATTGCTGATAATGCTTGCCAATCTGGCACTGATCGTTGTGGTGTTTTTGCCGACAGATGCGGACGTATCTGAGCGGTTGGCAATAGCTGCGATAATTGTCGTGTTGCTGATTGCGGGAATGAAATTTTTGCCGGTTAAGACTGTCAAAACGCATTCGCCCTGATTGCCGCTCGTTCGGATAGCTTGACTTGTCACAGGCCGAACGCGAAAAGAAAAACCGTGTCCCTGCCAAAGGCTTGCGGCTAGTATGAACCACACCAGTATTCCGGTAAGGAACCGAATGTCGCGTTTATTCCAACGTAGCCAGATTGCCTTTGTCCATGATGTGACAATGGCAGCTGTTTCATTGCCCGCAGCACTTTATCTGCGCGTGGGCGATGGTGTGGTTTTTTATAATCCGCAGAACATTCTGTTTTCAGCATCAGTCTTTACCGTTATCGCCGCAGTCTCTTTCTGGTTTTTTGGCCTTTATCGCGGGATTTGGCGTTATGCGTCTTTGAACGATCTGACGCGAATTGCCAAGGCGGTAACAGTTGCCATTGGCGTATTGTTTCTTGTGTTGTTCCTGACCGCGCGGCTTGACTGGTTGCCGCGATCAACACCGATTATTCAGTGGTTCCTTTTAATGGCGCTGCTGGGGGGATCCCGGCTGATTTATCGGATCACCAAGGACAAAACCTCTGCCCGTGAAATGCTGCGGCAGGGGACGCATCGTTTGCCGGTTCTGTTGATTGGTGCAGGCGACGAGGCGGAAGCCTTCATTCGTGAAACGCGTCGTTCAGCAAATACACCGTTTGATGTTGTCGGGATTGTTTCGCTGACCGATAGCCGCGTTGGGCGAAACATGCACGGCGTTAACGTTCTTGCGACCGTAGACCGTCTTGAGGAGATCCTTGGCAAGCTCGCCAATAGCAAGCGTGGGCTGCCGCGCCGGTTGGTTCTGACCGGTGACGCACTGCGTCACGAAGATATAACGAAATGGGTCGAGGTTGCTGATCAAAGGGGCATTACCCTTGCGCGCCTGCCAAAGTTGAATGATCTGCGGGAAGGTCTTGCCGACCCACTGCAAATCCGCCCCGTAGCGATCGAGGATTTGCTGGGCCGTCCGCAGGCGCGCCTTGATCGAGACAAGGTTCGTCAAATGATTGCCGGGCATCGGGTGCTTGTGACCGGTGCCGGTGGATCAATCGGGTCGGAACTGGTGCGGCAGATTGCTGCTTATGGTCCGGAAAGTCTGACCTTGCTGGATGCGGGGGAATACAATCTTTATGCCATCGATATGGAGATGGCGGAAAAATATCCAGATCTTCCGCGTGAGAGTATTTTAGGCGATGTTCGTGATCGAACCCGGATCGATCAGGTTTTTGCAAAGCAAAAGCCGGAGATTGTTTTTCATGCCGCAGCTTATAAACATGTGCCGCTGGTTGAACACAATCCCAATGAAGGTATTCTGACCAATACGTTGGGCACCCGCAACGTTGCCGAGGCATGTCGTGCGGCCGGGGTTGGCACCATGGTTCTGATTTCAACGGACAAGGCCGTAAATCCGGCGAATGTCATGGGGGCGTCAAAACGTTTGGCGGAATGTTATTGTCAGGCGCTTGAGACGCTGCCCGCGGATCAGCGTGGCCCGACGCGGTTTGTGACGGTTCGGTTTGGCAATGTGCTGGGCTCAACCGGATCCGTCGTGCCCCTGTTCCGCCGCCAGCTGGAGGCCGGTGGTCCGTTGACGGTGACGCACGAAGGCATCACGCGGTACTTCATGACGATTGCCGAAGCGGTGGAACTTGTTTTGCAGGCCGCCGAACTTGGCAAACATGGTGTCACCGATGGTGGCAAGATATTCGTTCTTGATATGGGGCGCCCGGTCAAGATCATCGATCTGGCGCGTCAGATGATCCTGCTGTCGGGCCTGCGTCCGGGCAAGGATATCGATATCAAGGTAACGGGATTACGTCCCGGCGAGAAGCTTTACGAAGAATTGTTCCACGATGGTGAGCCGCCAGAGCCGACTGAAACGGATGGTGTCATGCTGGCCGCACCGCGGGTCGTTGATTATGCGTTGATCAAGCAGGTGTTTGATGAACTTGGGCAGAGCGCAGTCAATCGTGATACCCACAAAACGCTGGAACTGATGGGGCGTCTTGTCCCCGAATTTCAGCCGCCCGAGATTGGGGTTAAATCCTTCTTTGCAGATAGCGATCCGGGAAAACTCGATCAGGCGGTTAGTGGTCAATAACCTGATATCTGTTTAAAGACGGTACGTCTGCGCAGTCTGGTCTGCGGCCATGCAACATTTCGGGGTCCACATTTTATCGTCTGCGTGATAAAGCTCCGCGCGAAACATGGTTCGGACTCATTGATCATGTGTCGGCCAGAATGAAAACCATCGGTTTTCATTCATCAGAAGGCCAGTCTTGCCCACGCGCAGCCATACGGAACGGTTTCTTTTGTGGGCCGATATATCATCAATGGGTCCGGTGCCTTCATCACTGACGATCTTTTGAAAGCGAACCCGATGACTGCTCGTATTGCGCGCGCGCTGATCTCTGTTTCCGACAAGACCGGTCTGGTCGAATTTGCCAAATCCCTTCATGAACAGGGTGTTGAAATCCTGTCGACTGGTGGTTCTGCCAAGGCCATCGAAGCGGCCGGTATCCCTGTGAAGGAAGTTGCCGATCATACCGGTTTTCCCGAAATCATGGACGGTCGCGTCAAGACTCTTCATCCGAAGATTCACGGCGGCCTTCTTGGCCGCCGTTCTCTTTCCAGCCATATGCAGGCGATGAAGGATAACGACATTTCGCCGATCGATCTGGTCTGTGTGAACCTTTATCCGTTCGAAGAAACCGTTGCCAAAGGTGCCGATTTCGACACCTGCATCGAAAATATCGATATTGGTGGGCCCAGCATGATCCGCTCGGCGGCGAAGAACCATGAGTCGGTGACTGTGGTTGTCGATCCTTCTGACTACGACCGCATTGTTGCCGAGATGAAAGACAATGCCGGTGCCACGACGGCAGAAACCCGTCGTGTTCTGGCGGCCAAGGCTTTTGCCCGCACGGGTGCTTATGACTCGGCCATTTCAAGCTGGTTTGCTGGCGAGCTTGGCGAAACGTTCCCGCAGCGCCTGAATGTTTCTGCCGAACTGAAACAGACCCTGCGTTACGGCGAAAACCCGCATCAGCAGGCAGCATTCTATACCAACGGTAAAAACCGTCCGGGCGTTGCCACCGCGACCCAGCTTCAGGGTAAGGAATTGTCATTCAATAACCTGAATGACACGGATGCGGCGTTCGAACTGGTGTCCGAGTTTGATGAAAAACCGGCTGTTGCCATCATCAAGCACGCCAATCCGTGTGGCGTTGCCGAGGGGGCAACTCTGATTGAAGCCTATAACAAGGCCCTGTCTTGTGATCCGGTTTCGGCCTTTGGCGGCATCATCGCGGTTAACCGCACCCTTGATAAAGCCACTGCCGAAGAAATTGCCAAACTGTTTGCCGAAGTCGTGATCTGCCCGGATGCCGATGACGCGGCGAAGGAAGTTCTGGCAGCGAAGAAGAACCTGCGTCTTCTGGTGACCGGTGGCATGGCGGATCCGGAAAGTGAAGACATGACGCTTCGGTCGTTGGCTGGTGGATATCTTCTTCAGAACCGCGATGCGGGTCGTGTAAAGCGTGACGCGCTTAAAGTCGTCACCAAGCGCAAGCCGACCGAAGCCGAACTTGATGATCTGCTGTTTGCCTTCCGTGTTGGCAAACATGTCAAATCAAACGCGATTGTTTATGTCAAAGACGGTAAAACGGTTGGTGTGGGTGCCGGCCAGATGAGCCGTGTTGACAGTTCACGGATTGCCGCATGGAAAGCCGAAGAAGCCGGTAAAAATGCGGGTGAAGGCGAATTGCGCACCAAGGGATCTGTCGTGTCGTCTGATGCGTTCTTCCCGTTTGCAGACGGATTGCTGGCTGCAGTCAATGCCGGTGCCACAGCGGTTATTCAGCCGGGCGGTTCAATGCGTGACGAAGAAGTCATTGCGGCTGCCGATGAACACGGTATTGCCATGGTGTTTACCGGTATGCGTCACTTCCGCCATTAATCTTTGGTTTGAACCTTAAGCAAACAGGCCGCAGACATTTTATGTCTGCGGCCTGTTTTTTGTGTTCAGTGGATGGATATCAGGGTCAAACAGCCGTTGCTGGATGTTCCCCTTTTGCGCTGCTGTTCACAGTTTTATCAATCGGATCGGAGTTTTCGATCATTGCCCCATCCCGCTTTATGGCGGCGGGCTGTTTTGGCGTTGCCGGATCGGATGCGGGCTGATCATTATGCACGCGCATCGGTGCCCGCCAGTCAATGCTGCCAAAGGAATGACAGGACGGGCAGGTTACCGCCCATTTATCTGTTTCCGTACCACATGCGCCGCACCGCCAGCCGGGGTCGGGATTGGCGTGACTTGCCTTTACCAGCAGTTCACGTGCTTTTGCGGCATCTTTCTTTTCACGGAATTCCAGATCAGCCAGAAGACGGTAGTGACGTGACTGCGCCTTTTGGGCGATGGCCTTTTCCAGGTTGCTGCGTGCCATGCCCCACAAATCGGCAGAAAGTGCGGCTTCGGCAAGCAAAAGCTGGCTTTCTACATGTTCCGGATTGGCGGCAATCAGCTTCTCGACAGCTTTGACTTTTGCCAAGGCGTCTTCGGAAAGACTGTCCAGATAGATTTGACCCAAGGCAGCGGATGGTGATGTCTGCCAGCTTTGCAGGGCAACGTCGCGCGCTTTCGCAGGCTGATCAATGTCGGCATAAAGCCTAGCCAGAAGAACAGCCGCGCCGGTAAAGTCCGGGCGCGCGTTCAAAGCTTTGCGCAAAAGTTTGATGGCTTCGGCATTTTCACCATCCGTTATTGCGTCTTCGGCTTTGGCTGTAATCAGAAGTGCACGGCGACGTGTCAGTTCATCTTCGTTAAAGATATCTGCCTTTTGGGCATCCACCAGCAGGGTCAGGGCCCGGTCCCAGCGTTTTGCACCCAGTAACAAATCAAATAACGTTACAAGCACGGACGGATTGCGCGGACGCAGGCGGTGGGCCCGTTCCGCATAATCGAGTGCCTCCGACCGGTTATCGGACTTCAGCGATAACTGCAGTAAACCGCGCAACCCGAAAAATGCTGAATCAGGCTTTTCCAGCATTGCTTCAAATTGACGTTTGGCAGCCTCGTTGTTTCCGTCAAGTTCGGCTGCTTGGGCTGTTAACAGGCGGGTCAGGGTATCATCTTCAAGATACCGGTCGACCGCACGGGTATGCTTCAATGCTTGTCGAACATCACCAGATGCAAGTTCCAGCAATCCCATGGTAAGGGCCTGCTGACCTTTTTTGCGACGACGACTGCCCAGAATACGACCAAGCCAATTGGGAGAATTGGCAATGGCGGACCAACAGCGCCACAGTATGACCAGAACCCCGGTCAGAACAAGAAGGCCAAGGGCGACCATGCCAATAGAGCCATCAAACCTGTAGCCGAGCCAGACGATGGTCATTGTACCGGGATTATTGGCAAACCAGACCGTGCAGGTGACCAGAATTGCAGTTATCAGAATGAACAGGCCAAGACGGATCATTGGCTGTCCCCCGTATTTGCAGACCCATCACCGGTCAGAAGATTGATCGCATGTGCACTGAGCGTTGCGATGGCACCGTTCAACACCTGACGGCTTTTGGCGTCTTCAAGCCACTCGTTGACGGCGGCCCTGGCATTGTCACCTTCGATACCATCAAGGGCGGCAATGGCACCATCAAGATCATCACTTTCAAGCGCTGTTTCTGCGGTCACCAAACGTCCATCGAGCGATTCTTCGCCGACAACATCAATACGCCGAACCGGGATCAGTTTTTTGATATTGGCCCAGGTCGCGTCAAGAACACTACCGGAATGGTCGTCACTTGATGCCTGCACGGCTTTCTGTGCCATTGCCGGAAATGACTGGCGCAGCTTTTCGATGGTGGGCGCGCCACGATCCGCAAGCGGTTTCAGGGCTGATATCTGTTCTGCAATGACGGGATCATCCGACCCGCTGCGTTCCAGCTGATTAAGCGCGATCATAAACGATCCGCCGCGCTGTACGGCATCGCGCAGGATCGTAACGGCCATGGCAATGGCCTGGCCACGGCTTTCAACCCGAAGACCGGCAGTTGCCCGCACTTCTTCTTCCATGGTTGACAGACGTGCTGACAGATCGCGCATTTCTGCTGCAACACCAGAAAGTTCGGCTTCGACCCGTGCCAGTTCTTCAATCGGTGCGGTGCGGGTTTCAATTTCTGCCATCCGGCGTGCAACCGTGGAGTTCAGCGAATCGCCGCGTTCACTGTCAAGGCGTTCACGCAAGGCGTTGATCGTACCTTCGAGACGTGACAGGCGTTCGGTCAATGCCGTATCGACGACGACTGTTTCATCACCTTCTGATGGTGCTTTTTCATTGCGGGCAAAAGCATTGTCTGTCGGCTCAGACAGGTTGTCTTCATTGCCGATCATTGCATCGTCACGTTCCGGCGCACCAGGCGTTATGCTTGATGAAGTTCCGGGTGCATCATTGGCAGATGTGGATGGTGTGGGACTATCGGTTGTCGGCTCGTTACCAGTTCCTGACGACTGGTTATCCGCCACGTCTGCCGGTGTGATCTCCGCCAGGATTTCAGCAGGCACATACTGGCTCAGGACGGGTTCCGCGTCATGCCACCAAAGGGTACGTGTCAGCCATCCGGTGGCCAAAGCACCGGCAATAATGATCACAAACAACAGGATTGCGCGACCACCACGCTTTTTTTGCACGGTTTTGTCTGTCTTGTCTGTGGCTTGCTTGTCGGAAGCAGTCTTTTGGCTCATACCCGGTTTGATTTCGGGTTTTGCATCTGCCGTTTTGGTGCCGGACTTCTGGCTGTCTGACTTTGAGGTAGCGTTTGATGTGGATGAAGGTTTCGCACCTTCTGACCCACCCGACGTCGTTCCCGGCTTTTGATCAGCAGGTTCTTTGGCAATATTTGCATTGCCCTTGCTATCAATGGAAATGGTTTCGGACGAGCCGGATTTTGTCTCGGCTGGGTCTGTGGAAGCGTGGGTTTTTGGCGTTTCTGGTTTTTTCACGGTCGGACCATTGCAGTTTGCGGTTGTTCCGAGACACCACTTGGCGCGGAAAAGTCAGGCGAATGCGTTCTCTAGTGCCGAAAGAAGGTATTCCTGTGTCGGGTGTTTTGCCACTTCTGTCTTTAGCCATGTAAGGACGCTTAGGCGATCTTGCACTGCCGAACTCAGACAAATTGCACGTGTACCGACCAGATCTTTTTGCAGCTTGTGTCTTTCAATCAGCTTAACAAAGCTTTCCGCCGTTCGGGGAGAGAAAAATAAAACTGCATCAATATGATGGGCAGAAATCGCGCTGACGACCTCATCTGGAAGACAATCGGACGGAACGGCATCATACATGGTTTGCCTTCGGATATCGAAGTTTCCGTCTCGCAAAAGTGATCCCAGATCTCCGGCGACCTTGCGGGCCGCAGGATGGAATAACGCCCCGTTTGTCGGATCAATCTGATCTTTGATCAGGCGTGCCAAATCGTGAATGTCACCGTTAGCACTTCGTATATCGGTGAAACCGGCCTGTTGTGCGGTGCGCGCAGTGGCATCACCTACACACAAAGCCGGATAACGCCGGTCATCACATTGCCGGGTAAAGGCACGCACACCATTGGCAGAGGTAAATATCAATGCCTGCACATCAGCAAGATCAAGCTGATCCGGGTTTTTGGGAAACTCGATCCGCAACATCGGTGCCGAAAGCAGGCGATAACCACGTTGCAGAAGCGTGGTTTCGAGTTCCTGCGAATCGGCTTCCGGTCGGGTATTGAGGATCAATGGTCCCATAGTCTCCCCGCTGATATTCCAGATCGCGCCATTAACCCGACTAGGCCGAGATAAAGTCTGACCCGCCACGTTCTTTGAGCTCGTTACCGGCATCGGTTCCGGCGGCTGCGGCATTTGCCAGGTCCGGGTCATCAATCATTCGTTCAGTATCCAGTCGTTCGCTGCCATCCGGGCGCACAATGCTGACCCGTAAACGCATTCTGCCATCCGGGAGATATTCGGCAAGAGCAGCAATAGGGGTGCGACATGAACCGTCGAGCGCACGTAACGCCGCGCGTTCAGCCGTGACGCGGATGGCCGATGCCGGGCAGTTCAAAGCAGAAAGCCAGTTGTGCGTCTGGTTGTCAGTTTCGCGAATAGTAATACCGATTGCCCCTTGGGCAACAGCGGGGAGCATGTCGTCCTCGGCAATTGCAGCAGTTGCAACTTCTGGACGGTTTAGCCGGTTCAAACCTGCCATTGCCAGAAGTGTGGCATCCACCTGACCCTCTTCAAGCTTGCGGAGGCGGGTTTGGACATTGCCACGGAATGTCACAACCTTGAGATCGGGATATTTATTAAGGATCATTGCTTGGCGGCGTAAGGATGCCGAGCCGATCACCGATCCAGCAGGCATTTCGGCAAAGCTTTTGTATTTCAGAGAAATAAACGCATCGCGCACGTCTTCGCGCGGCAGGATCGTTGGCAAAATCATGCCATCTGGCAGCACCGTCGGCACATCTTTCATACTGTGAACAGCAAGATCAATCTCGCCACCCATCAGGGCATCATCAATTTCCTTGGTGAATAACCCCTTGCCACCGATTTCCGACAATGCGCGATCAAGAATCTTGTCGCCCGTCGTTGTAATAACGGTAATGGCAATAGCGCCTTCGGCGGCGAGTTCGGGATGTGCTTTCGCAAGCTTGTCGCGGACTTCATGCGCCTGAGCCATCGCCAGGGGAGAGCCACGTGTGCCGATGCGGAGTTTTACGGTATCAGATGTGTTTGTCATGAGCCCGAGTTGTAGTCATAAAACCGATTGAAAACAAGGGCGGTAGCGTATGCCACCTTACCCAAACCGGATCGGATTATAATGATGAATGTCCCTGTTTCATTGACTTATGTGGTAGTGTTTTTTCTTTGACGCTTTTCCTGCATAGGGCAAATGCATTGCCTTGGGGTGGAAAGCGGGTGCTGTTTAGGCTACATCACTGCCAGAATTTTCCCACACAGGATGCGTCAATCTGACGCGACTTATTGCCGGATTTGCAAGAAATGATCGTATTGGGTATCGAAACCAGTTGTGATGAAACGGCGGCAGCTGTCGTGAATGACAAGCGCGAGGTTATGTCCAACAGGGTGCTTTCGCAGCTTGACGATCATCGTCCTTATGGTGGTGTTGTTCCGGAAATTGCTGCACGCGCGCATCTTGAACATCTTGACCGTCTTGTCGCCGAAGCGATGGATGATGCGGGTGTTGATTTTGCCGATCTTGATGCCGTGGCCTGCACAGGTGGCCCCGGTCTGATTGGTGGCGTTATGGTGGGGGCCATGACCGCGAAGGCGATTGCCTTTGCAGCCCAGAAGCCGTTTCTGGCCGTCAATCATCTTGAAGGTCATGCGCTTACGGTGCGCCTTACGGATGATGTTGCATTTCCTTATCTGCTGTTGCTGGTTTCCGGCGGTCATTGCCAGGTCCTGATCGTTGAAGGTGTTGGCCAATACAAGCGGATCGGGACGACTATCGATGACGCGGTGGGTGAAGCATTCGACAAAACCGCGAAAATGATGGGGCTTGGTTATCCGGGTGGCCCTGCGCTTGAAAAAACGGCGGAGGCCGGGAACCCGGACCGGTTTGGTCTGCCCCGACCGTTACGCGGGCGTCCCGGGTGTGATTTTTCGTTTTCGGGTTTAAAGACTGCGGTCCGCATCTATCTCGACGGGTTTCCTGTCGAACAGCAAACTGCCGAAGTCAAAGCTGATCTGGCTGCTTCGTTCCAGCGGGCAGTAGGGGATACCCTTATTGACCGGACAAGGAATGCAATTTTCGAATTCATGCGTGATTATCCGACGGGCAAGACTTTGGTGCTTGCCGGTGGGGTTGCGGCAAACAAATATTTGCGGACCCGTTTGACGGAACTGACCGATCAGGCCAGCATGACATTGGTGGCACCGCCGCTTGAATTATGCACCGACAATGCCGCGATGATTGCATGGGCCGGGCTGGAACGTTTTCGTTTGGGGCAGCATGATGATCTTGATTTCAAACCGCGCCCGCGTTGGCCGCTTGATCCCGAAGCGCCCAAGCGCCCGGGTGCGGGCGTGAAGGCCTGATTTTTCTAAAACACCAATTATTCAAATATTATCTGTCGAGGTCGTAAATAACTATGTCGGACAAGCGCGTATCGGTCGTCGGTGGGGGTGCATGGGGAACGGCACTGGCTATTCAGGCTGTTCGGGCTGGTGCTGATGTCGAGCTTGTGCTGCGTGACGGTGCACTGGCGGAACGCATTGACAATTCTGGTGAAAATGACCTTTATCTACCTGGGGTGAAGCTTCCGAAAGCATTAAGAGCGACAATTGCGATTGATGGATTGCGAGAGTCAAACGCGGTTCTTCTGGTTACACCGGCACAGCATCTTCGAAGCACTTTGTCAAAGCTTGCCCCCCATTGGCCCGAAACGCTTCCTGCCGTTATTTGCGCCAAAGGGATCGAAAAAGGGACCGGTGCGCTTATGGCGCAGGTCGTGAACGAAACGCTTGGCGATGTTCCGGTTGCGGTTCTGTCTGGCCCGACATTTGCCCAGGAAGTTGCCAAAGGTCTGCCCGCGGCGATTACACTTGCCTGTTCCGACAGGAATCTGGGCAAGGATCTGGTGGAACTGATCGGGACGTCGGCGTTTCGGCCCTATTTCAGTACCGATGTTGTCGGCGTTGAAGTTGCGGGGGCTATCAAAAACGTTCTGGCAATTGCAAGTGGCGTTGTCGCGGGGCTTGAGCTTGGCGATAATGCGCGCGCAGCCCTGATTACCCGTGGCCTTGCCGAAATGTCGCGATTGGCGGTGGCGATGGGGGGGCGGATTGAAACCATGATGGGGCTGGCGGGACTTGGCGATCTGACGCTGACCTGCACCGGCACGTTGTCGCGCAATTACACCTTCGGGTTTGCCCTTGGGCAGGGGCAGAAGGCTGATGCCATTTTGGCCGAACGACGTTCTGTGACCGAAGGTGTTCATACAGCCGCGTCAATTGCGGCGGTTGCGGCAAAATATGGTATTGAAATGCCAATCTGCAGTGCTGTGGATCAGGTCGCCAACCATGATGCTGACCTGCGCAGCACGATCAATGCATTGTTGCAGCGCCCGTTTCGCGATGAGCTTGAAACCGGAAAATAATCCGGTCACATCCACGCTATCAGCTTTTGTTCGGCTTGAGCCTTTGAGCAGGTTCTGTCAATTTACCGGTATCAAAACCAATTTTGACAGGAAACGCTGCCATGCATTTTTACATTCGCTGTGTCGACAAACCGGGGCATCTTGCTGTGCGCAAAGCCAATCGTGATGCGCATCTTGCCTATATCAAGGACGGTTTTGCCGACAGGATCGTTGCAGCAGGCCCCACACTTGATCCCGATCTTGAGGGCATGAATGGCTCGGTCTTCATTATCGAGTTTGATAATCAGGCCGAGGCCGAGGAATTTGCGGCAAATGACCCTTATGGCAAGGCAGGTCTTTTCGAATCCGTCATTATCCGTCCCTTCAAAAAGGTATTCTGATCCATGGCATACTGGCTGATCAAAACCGAGCCGGGAAGCTGGTCGTGGGACGATCAGGTCAGGAAGGGTGTCGAGGGATGGGATGGGGTTCGCAACCATCAGGCGGCAAAAAACCTCAAGACCATGCAGATCGGTGATCTGGCTTTCTTTTATCATTCGGTGAATGAAAAACGGATTGTCGGCATTGTCGAGGTGGTCCGCGAAGCCTATCCCGATCCTACTGACGCCACGGGCAAATTTGTTCAGGTTGATTTCAAAACCGTCAAACCGGTGCCAAGGCCGGTGACGCTGGCTGATATCAAAGCTGATCCGCGATTTGCCGAATTGCCGTTGCTCAGACAATCCCGTTTGTCGGTCATGCCGATAGATGATGCATCCTGGACAGTGATTTGCGAGATGGGTGGTGTTTCGGCATGACGGTTGATCTGCCGCCCTCCGGAACAGTGTTATGCGAACTTTCCGATCTGGATGCCACCGGGGCCAAGGGCATATCGCTTGACGGAAATCCTGGCCGGGCCGGGATTTTCATCGTGCGGGACGATGCAGGGGTTTTCGGTTACGTCAACAGTTGCCCCCATATTGGTGTGCCGCTTGAACTTGAGCCCGATGAATTCATCAGTGATATTCACAACGAAATCATCTGCTCGACGCATGGCGCACGTTTCAGGATCGAAGATGGCCTATGCGTATCGGGTCCTTGTGACGGCGATATGCTGGAACCCGTTGCCGTAAAGATCGAGAATAATAAAGTCGTTCTGGCCTGAAATTCTGCGTCATGGTGACGGTCTTAGGCGACCGTCACCTTTTCGATAACCTCATCAAGATGTTTGGTGATGACATCAAGCTGATCGGGTTCGGAGAGGCGATGATCACCGGTTTTGATCAGATCTATGCGGACATCCTTGGAAACCAGTGCTTCTGTCAGACGAATGGCGGTCTGCCACGGGACATCCGGATCCTGCATGCCCTGGATAAGGCGAACCGGGCATTCAAGTTTGATCGGATTTCGCAAAAGTAGCTGATTTCTGCCATCTTCTATCAGAGCCTGCGTAATCGTATAGGGATCGTCGCCATACTCGGTCGGCTCGATCAGGGCTCCGTTCTTGGTGATTTCAGATTTCTGGGCATCACTGAATTGCGCCCACATAAGGTCTTCGGTGAAGTCGGGGGCCGCCGCAATGCCAACAAGTCCGGCGATGCGTTCTTTCCGGGCCAGTGCCGCCAACAGCATGATCCAACCACCCATGGAAGACCCGACCAGAATAAGCGGACCCGAGGTGATTTCGTCAATAATGGCAATGGCATCGCGGGCCCACTGTCCAATCGTCCCGTCTTTGAATGCGCCTGCCGATTGTCCGTGACCCGAATAGTCAAAGCGGGTATAAGCCAGCCCCTGCTGTACGCAATGGGCCTCGAGATGGGTGGCCTTGGTGCCGGTCATATCGGACATGAAGCCCCCCAGAAACAGAACACCAGGCTTTTGTCGGCCTTGTACTTCTGTCAGCTTGCCGGGAGTCGCATGGTATGCGATTTTTAATCCGTCAGGCCGCTCGAGATACTGAGGCGTCGGCATGTCATTTGTCATCCGGGAAGGGTATCCTTGGGTGTTAGTGGTTGGAATTGCATGAGCGCGTCAGAGATCAAGACCCAGTCAGTTTATCGTCCGGAACAGCAGGTGCAAGGTTCGGCTTATCGTCCGGCCGTAATTCTGCAAGTTCTACCGGAACTTGATACCGGTGGTGTGGAGCGCGGTACGGTTGATATTGCGCGTGCCATTGTTGATGGTGGTGGTGTTGCGCTGGTCGCTTCACAGGGCGGTCGGCTTGAGCGGGAGCTGGACCGGTTTGGTGCCCGTCATATTACCCTGCCACTGAAGTCAAAAAATCTGTTTACCATGCGCCGCAATGTTGATGCGCTGGTCGATCTTATCCGTGCAGAGGGCGTTGATATTATTCATGCGCGTTCGCGCGCGCCGGCCTGGAGTGCCTATTTTGCTGCGCGCAAGGCGGGGATTCCCTTTGTTACGACATTCCATGGCACTTATTCCGGTCATAACAACCTGTTCAAAAAGCGTTATAACGCGATCATGACAATGGGTGATCAGGTCATCGCCATTTCCAATCATATCGCGGACCATATTCGCAAATTTTATAAAATGGATCCTGCGCGCCTGAATATCGTGCCGCGCGGGACAAATACAGACCTGTTCAATCCGGAAAATGTCAGTCAGGAACGCCTGATTGCATTGTCAAACCAGTGGCGTTTGACCGGCGAAGAATATGTCATCATGTTGCCGGGGCGGATCACGCGCTGGAAAGGGCATTGTTTCCTGATCAAGGCTTTACCGGCAGTGTTTGAAGCTCTTGGCCATCGGAACGTGCGTTGTCTGATGGTCGGTTCCGATCAGGGGCGCACGGCTTATCGCGATGAAGTGCTGGCTTTGACCAGGAAGCTTGGCCTCGAAGATATCGTGCATATCGTTGATCATTGTGCCGACATGCCAGCGGCCTACATGCTGGCGGATGTGGTTGCCTGCCCGTCAATTGACCCCGAAGCCTTCGGCCGAATTCCATCCGAAGCGCAGGCAATGGGGCGTCCGGTTGTTTCGACGGCTCATGGCGGTGCCATGGAGACGGTCTTGCCCGGCGAAACCGGATGGCTTGTTACGCCGAATGAAGTTGAGCAATTGTCTGTCGCATTGACACAAGTGTTGCGGTTGACCCCGGAAAAGCGTGCCGCTTTGGCGCAAAAAGGGCGAAAGCATGTTATCGAAAACTATTCCCTGACCCAGATGGCGGAAAAAACTCTGGCGGTTTATGAAAAGGCGCTCAAAGGCGCGATCAGGAACGCTGCATGACAGAAACGATGACTTCGGACATGTCGCAAGATGCTGAAATTGTCGCGGGTGTGATGCCGGATGCCAGGCAGGAACGCATTCTTGTCATCAAGCTGTCTGCCTTGGGGGACATTATTCTTGCCATGGGGGCGTTTGCCGCGATTCGATCCGCGCATCCGCGTGCTCATATCACGGTTTTGACAACCCGGCTTTATGTCGACCTGATAAAATCAACGGGTTATTTTGACGCCATTGCAATAGACCGGCGGCCAAAGCTTTATCAGGTGCGTGAGGTTCTTGCGCTGCGCCGCTTCCTGCGAAATGGCAACTTTGATCGGATCTATGATCTGCAAACATCGGATCGCAGCGGGTTTTACTATCGGCTGTTTTGGCCGGGGAAAGCGCCGGAGTGGTCCGGAATTGCCAAGGGCTGCTCGCATCCACACGATAACCCGGATCGTGACAGTCTGCATACCATTGACCGTTTGGCGGATCAGCTGCATCGCTCCGGGATCGAAAATGTGCCACCGCCGTTTATTGCCGGATCGGATATTGATCTGGACCGTTTTGGGGTTCGAAGTCCTTTTGTTCTTATTTGTCCTGGCGGTGCCCCGCACCGTCCTGACAAGCGGTGGCCTGCCGAGCGGTTCGGTTTGCTGGCAAAAAAGATTGCCGACTATCGTCTGACGCCGGTGCTGATCGGAACTGATAAGGAAGCCGAGGTTCTTGGCAAAATCGATAGTATGTGCCCCAAGGCGCGAAACCTGATGGGACGTACAGGGTTTCTTGATATTGCGGGACTTGCGGCACGCTCTGTTTTGGCGATTGGCAATGATACGGGGCCAATGCACATTGCAGCAGCGGCCGGGGCGCCGTCTATTGTGCTGTTTTCGCGGGACTCCGACCCCAAAAAAAGTGCGCCGCGCGGGACAACGGACAACGCCGTCAGCATCGTGCGAGAGAATGACCTGAGGGAATTGACGGTTAACCGGGTGATGGATGAGGTTCGTCATCGCCTTGATCTTGTCGATTAATATCGCCGTTTCTGCCATGTCGGTCGTGCGTCATTGGATGCGAAGGACTTCAAGGCTTTGAATACCGTTGCCCAAGGCTAAAATCATTGCTTTCTGATGACGGCCCGATATGCTAGGCAAAGGTCCGTTTTGCAGTACGCATGACCGGATGTGCTTTCCGGCGACTTATTGCATCACCAGCGACTTGTTTCTGTGCTTTTTTGTTTGATTACCAAAGGAGATTATCCATAGCACGACCACGTAAACCGATGCAGCCGACCAAGGAAGGTCCGCGCGTCAATGAGGATATCAAAGCCCGTGCCATCTGTGTCGTTGACGCTGAAGGCAATATGTCTGATCCAATGACGGTTCGTGAAGGCATTGAAATGGCGATGGAAGCTGGACTCGACCTTGTCGAAGTCGCTCCGAATGCCGAGCCTCCCGTCTGTAAGCTGATCGACTACGGCAAGTTCAAATACGAACAAAGCAAGAAACAGAACGAAGCCAAAAAGAAACAGAAGGTTATTGAAGTCAAGGAAATCAAGCTCCGTCCGAACATTGATATCCATGACTACAATGTGAAGCTCCGTGCAGCGCAGAAGTTTCTTGGCGGTGGAGATAAGGTGAAAGTCACTTTGCGTTTCCGTGGACGTGAAATGGCTCACCAGGACCTTGGTCTTGGCATGCTGCAGCGTTTTTCGGGGGATCTTGAAGATCTTGCCAAAACCGAACAGATGCCGAAGATGGAAGGCCGCATAATGATTATGGTGCTGGCGCCGCGTTAATCCGCGGCGTTTTGCCTTTCCAAGCAAGAGGGAATGCCATGGCAGCCGGGAATGATCTTCTGATCGTCGGGGTCGATGACGACCCTAAAAGTCTCGTGCTTCTGAAACGAATCGTCGAAAGTGGCGGATACAGTTTTGTTGGCGTTTCCTCTGGCAAGGAACTTCTGGAAGTCCTGAAGACAAAAAAGCCGCGCATCATTCTGATGGATATCATGATGCCCGGCATGAATGGCTTTGAAACTTCGCTTCGGGTTCGCACGGGTTTCCCTGATCGTGCCTGTGCAATCATCTATGTCACGGCCCGTCAGGGCGAAGAAGATTTGCGTGGCGGTGTCGCCGCGGGTGGAAATGACTTCGTCTTAAAGCCGATCAATCGCGAAAAACTGCTGAGCCGAATCGAGAAGTGGATCGGTCGGGTTCACACAATTAAAACAGCAGTTTAACATATTTCTGCCGGGCTGACATCGATCTGTCGCCATGTATGAGTGCATCCTGATCGTCCGACTTTTTCCCTGACTTTCAGAATACGATTTCGGATCACGCAGATATGCGAGGATCTCTGCCAACGGTGTGTTGTTGTGACCGTTTCAGTCTGATCTTTTACGCGATGTGGTGAAGCGGGGAAAATCGCGGGTGACAGTGGCGAAAAGGTCCTTGAAAAAGGAAGGGGTGGAGTCTATAACCACCCGTCCCCAAAACAGGTGGTGAGGCTGGAAAGATCATTGATCTTTCAGGGCATGCCCAGCCGCCGTGGGGAATTTCGTGTTTCATTGCTTATGCAAGGATAGAAAAATGCCCAAGATGAAGACCAAAGCGAGCGCTAAAAAACGCTTTAGCCTGACCGCAAAGGGTAAAGTTCGTCGCAATGTCGCTAACAAGCGTCACCTGTTGACTGCGAAACCCACCAAGATGAAGCGCCAGGCACGTGGCACGGAGATTCTCTGTGACGCAGATGCCCGCATCGTCAAAAAATTCCTGCCGTACGGTTAAGGCTAAGGAGAGTTAAATGGCTCGTGTAAAAGGGGGCGTGTCTTCTCACGCCCGTCACCGCAAGGTTATCAAGGCTGCCAAAGGTTATCGTGGTCGCCGCAAGAATGCTTACCGCACTGCTGTGCAGGCCGTTGAAAAAGGTCTGCAATATGCATATCGCGATCGTCGCGTTAAGAAACGCCAGTTCCGCAGCTTGTGGATTCAGCGTATCAACGCCGGTGCTCGTGAAAACGGTCTGAGCTACTCGCAGTTCATGAACGGCCTCAAGAAGGCTGGCGTTGAACTGGACCGCAAAGTGCTTGCCGACATCGCCGTGCGCGAACCCGATGCTTTCAAAGCTCTGGTTACCCAGGCGCAGGCTGCACTCGGCTAATAAACCTTTTGCAAAAAGGTTTAATCGGCACTTGCCTGATTTGATCGGGGGCGGCCATATTGGCCGTCCCCTTTCTTTTGTTTATCCCAATTCACTTTAAGCAAAGCATCGGAAGTTATGGAAAACATCGAAGCATTGCGCGAAGAGGTTCTGGCCGAAATCGAAAAAGCAGCCGACTTGCAGGCTCTTGAAGATGTTCGTATCAGTGCTCTTGGCAAAAAGGGCCGCATTACCGGCCTGATGAAAAACCTTGGTCAGATGGATCCGGATCAGCGCCGTGAATTCGGTCAAATGCTGAACACGGTCAAGGATCAGGTTGCCGAGGCGATCGAGACCCGCAAATCCGGTCTGGAAGACGCGGCCTTGAATGCACGTCTGGTTGGCGAACGGATCGATGTGACCCTGCCTTCGCGCATGGACGAGACTGCAGGCCGGATTCATCCGATCAGCCAGACGATGGACGAAATCATCTCGATCTTTGGCGAGATGGGCTTTGCGCTTGCCGAAGGTCCGGATGTCGAAGACGATTTCCATAACTTTACCGCCCTGAACATCCCGCCGGAACACCCGGCGCGCGAGATGCAGGACACCTTCTATCTGCCCGAGCAGGAAGACGGGTCGCGCCTTGTGCTGCGCACCCATACCTCGCCGGTACAGATCAGAACGATGCAGTCGAAAACCCCACCGATCCGGATCATCGCGCCGGGGCGGACATATCGTTCTGATAGCGATATGACCCATACGCCGATGTTCCATCAGGTCGAAGGACTGGTGATCGACAAGAAAACCCATATGGGTCATCTGAAAGGGTGCCTGCTGGAGTTTGTTAAAACCTATTTCGAGCTGGATGAAGTTCCGGTTCGCTACCGTCCGAGCTTCTTCCCCTTTACCGAGCCGAGTGCCGAAATGGACATTGGCTGTTCGCGCAAGGGCGGGGAGCTCAAGATTGGTGAAGGCGACGACTGGCTGGAGATTCTGGGCTGCGGCATGGTTCATCCGCGCGTTCTGGCGGCTTGTGGGCTTGATCCGAATGAATATCAGGGCTTTGCCTTTGGCATGGGGATCGAACGTATCGCGATGCTGAAATACGGCATTCCCGATCTTCGCACCTTCTTCGATACCGATCTGCGCTGGCTGAAACATTACGGTTTCGTGCCGCTGGATGTACCGAACATGGTGAGAGGCTAAGATCATGAAATTCACACTCGATTGGCTGAAGCAGCACCTCGATACCGATGCGTCGATTGATGTTATCGCCGAAAAACTGACCGATGTCGGGCTTGAAATCGAAAGCGTCACCGACCGTGCCGCAGCGCTTAGGGATATCCGTGTCGCCTATATCGAAGAAGCTGGCCAGCACCCGGATGCCGACCGCCTGAAACTGTGCCGGGTGAATACCGGTGATAAAATCATTCAGGTCGTTTGCGGTGCACCGAACGCACGAACCGGGATCAAGGTTGCACTGGCACAGCCGGGCGCGATCATCCCGATTGACGGTTCGAAACTGAAACCGGGTAAAATCCGGGGCGTCGAAAGCCAGGGCATGATGTGTTCGACCCGCGAACTTTGCCTGGGTGAAGATCACGACGGCATCATCGAGTTGCCCGAAGATGCCGAAATCGGTGCACAGGTTGCAACGGTTCTTGGTGCGGACGATCCGATCATTGAAATTGGCCTGACCCCGAACCGTCCAGATTGTACCGGTGTGCGCGGAATTGCACGTGATCTTGCCGCTGCCGGTCTTGGGACACTAAAGGCAGATCCCCGGCAGGAAGCGGTTGCCGGATCGTTCGATAGCCCGGTGGGTGTCACGATTTCAGCCGATATTGCAAAAAATGCCGCAGCCCCGGCTTTTTATGGTCGCTATATCCGCGGTGTTAAAAACGGCGAAAGCCCGGCATGGCTGAAAGCCCGTCTTGAAGCCATCGGTTTGCGTCCGATTTCGGCTCTTGTCGATATCACAAACCTTGTGACCCATGATCTTGCCCGTCCATTGCATGTATTTGATGCCGATAAACTGTCGGGTGACATCAATGTGCGCTATGCGACCAATGGCGAAAAGCTTGCGGCACTTGATAACAGGGAATACGAGCTGTCCGACAGCATGGTCGTGATTGCCGATCAGGCAAAGGCACTTGGCATCGGTGGTATTATCGGTGGCGAAGAAACCGGTTGTGTCGAAGACACGGTCAATGTGTTTGTCGAATGTGCCCTGTTCGATCCGATCAGTGTTGCAAAAACCGGTCGCAAACTGCAGATCAATTCCGATGCCCGGTACCGGTTCGAGCGCGGCGTTGATCCGCAGTCAATTGTCTGGGGTATGGAAGTTGCCACCCGTCTGATCACGGAACTTTGTGGTGGCGAAGTTTCGCACGTGGTCAAGGCCGGGGAAGTTCCCGCGCCCCGGAACAGCTTTGATCTTCGCATTGATCGCATCCGGGAACTGGGGGGTGTCGAAGTTGACGCCGATCAGGCGATTGTAATTCTGAAGTCGCTTGGCTTCGAAGTTACCGGAAATGCGCCCGTTATTACGGCTGTTGCACCAACATGGCGTCCGGATATCGTTGGCGAAGCCGATCTGGTCGAGGAAGTGCTGCGCATTGTTGGATACGACAAAATCCCGACGGTTCCGCTGGAACGTGAAACCAGCCTGCCGGTTCCGGCTCTTAGCCCGTTCCAGAAGCGGGTCGGTCTGACCCGTCGGACACTGGCTTCGCGCGGCATGTTTGAAACCGTCACATGGTCGTTCACGGACTCGCGTTGGGCAAAACTGTTTGCGGATTTGAAACCGGGGCTGTTCCTTGCCAATCCGATCAGTTCCGATCTTGATGTGATGCGGCCCAATGTGCTGATCAACCTGATTGCCGCAGTCGGTCGCAATCAGTCGCGCGGCTTTGCTGATCTGGCACTGTTTGAAGCCGGTCCGGAATTCTTTGGCGATCAGCCGGGGGATCAGCGTCTGGTTGCGGCCGGTTTGCGGTCAGGATCGACTACTCCGCGCAGCTGGACAGGGTCCCGTCGCGATATTGACCTGTTTGATGTCAAGGCGGATGCCGAGGCATTGCTGGAAGCCCTTGGTACTGCCGCAGCCAACGTGCAGGTGAATGCCGATGGTGCCCCGTCGTGGTATCACCCGGGCCGATCAGCCGCCTTGCAGCTGGGACCGAAAAACATCCTTGGCTATTTCGGTGAACTGCACCCGAAAGTATTGAAAGCTTTGGGTGTCAAAGGGCGCGTCGTTGCGTTCGAGCTGTTCGTTGAAAACGTTCCGATGCCAAAGAAAAAAGGCACCGGTCGCCCGTTGCTGAATGCATCAAGCTTCCAGTCGGTCGAACGTGATTTTGCCTTCCTTCTTGATGCGGATGTTCAGTCCGATGCCATCGTCAAGGCAGCACGGAATGTGGACCGTAACCTGATTTCGGATGTCACAATCTTTGATCTTTATGCCGGCAAAGGTATCGAGGATGGCAAGAAATCAATTGCTTTCTCGATCACCTTGCAGCCGACCAAGGCAACCCTGACCGAAGAAGAAATCGACGGGGTTTGTAAAAAGGTTGTCGCTGCTGTCGAAAAGGCAACAGGCGGTTCTTTGCGCGCCTAGGGTTTTCCCCGACAAGCATAATAAAAACGGGTCGCCTGTCTGGCGGCCCGTTTTTTTGTTGTTCGAATGTGGGAATGTACGCAAAGGCGCACGGAAGCTATCCACCTGGTCGTTTACGCAAGACGGCAAATTCTTCTTCATCAAGGTCGACGGCCACGATGTCCGGACCATTGGTGTAAATCCGCCATTCCATATCGGTGTCATCGCATTCGATGTTAAGTTGATCGATCATGCTGTTCCATGTGCAGCTTTCCCAGTCGTCATCCGCTTCAAGCCGACCGGTTCCGTTATCGGACAGATGCATGACCAGCAGTTCTTCATCCTCGTCAACTGAGTAAACAGCGTAAGTTTCGTTTGCGAAACGGTAGTTGATTTCCTTGCCATTCAATTGCCGCCATCCACGCGGCATAGGGGCATGAACATCGCGCTCGGCAAACAGGCTGGCCAGCGATTGCATGTGGCTGTTTGGCATGGTTCGCATGTCCGAGCCACATGCCGCCAGAAGCAGCAAACCAGTCAATGAAAGTGCCGTATAGAAACGGGTGCTAGTCATACCATGCTCCGTCGTGGCCGATGGTCATCAAGCGGGCAGGTTTTACCGACCCGCTTTGTGCTGTCTGTTTCAAAGCAAGATGCTTGCCACCCTTGGACTTGGGGGCTTTTATGGCTTCCCGCGCAGAGTGAAGACAAATGTTGCCCCGGGATCGGTCAGGGGGCGGGTCGTATCAAGCCATATCCGGCCGCCATGCTGTTCTGCAATTTTTCGACATAGTGAAAGCCCAAGCCCGGTTCCGCTGAACTCATCTTTGTGCAAACGCTGGAACAGGCGGAAAATACGATGCGCATGTTCCGGATGAATGCCAATTCCATTATCGCGAACCGAAATACGCCAGAATCCGGGCATGTCGGGATCTCGCATGGCATGAATATCGATGTGAGGTGGGACGCCCGGACGACGATATTTGATCGCATTCGACAACAGGTTCTGGAACAGACGTGACAAACTGATTCGATCACCGTTGATCACGGGCAGATCATTATGGGTAATGGTTGCCTGTTCCTGAACAATGATGGCCTTGAGGTCGGCTTGCGCTTCGTTAAGCACCTGATTGCAGTCAAGTTCCGCCATTTCATCATCGTTGCTGCCGGTTTTGGCATATTCCAGCAAATGGCTGATCAGTTTATGCATGCGCTTTGCGCCATCGACCGCATAGTCGATATATTCGTCCGCTTCCTGATCAAGTGATCCGCCATAACGGCGTTTCAAAAGCTGGGTATAGCTTGCGACCATGCGTAATGGCTGTTGCAGGTCGTGGGACGCGACATAGGCAAATTGCTCAAGGTCTTCATTGGTCCGCTTAAGCTGATCAAGGGTATCGCGCAGCTTGTTTGCATTTTCGACAAACTGGGTCACGTCGCGTGCGCTGCTGAATGTCATGCCCTCGAACGGACCAATGGCGTGCCACGCCAGCCATCGGGTTTCCCCGCGCTGATCGGAAATACGTAAAACCAGTTCTCTTTCCTGTGTATCGCCACTTTGCCGGTTTATGAAACTTGTGCGGATAGTTTCCCGGTCTTCTTGCAGGAAAAGAAATTCGACCGGCTTTCCGATCAGGTCATAGACTGCCTTTCCAACAAGTTCGGCCAATGCGGGGCTTAGGCCTTGCAGAATGCCTTCCATGTCGACTGCGATTGCAGGTTCTGGCGTATGATGCAGATAGGTTTCGAACGGGTGACAAAGTTCCTGCTTCGGGGCGATTTCCAGCAAAAGGACGGTAATGGTTTCACTGTCTTCTTCCTGGCGGCGTTGAGCCATCAGATAAAAGCGCTGGGTTTGACCGGCTGATGTCAGTATATCGACCATTGTGCCGATACGATTATCTTGCCACTCGTTGTTAATCAGCGGACTTCGTAGCTGTGCCCGCGATGCCGCGCCAAGACGTGACAGAAATGCATCGGCGGTTGGTTTGACATCGCCAAACTCAAGGCCGAGTATTTCCGGCCAGTTCAGACGAGATGTAAGAATTCCCGACGGGTTCTTTGACGACCAGCTTAAAATCGCACAGCCGCAATCAGACAGCGTGTTTTCTGAATCGTTGAAATGCTCGGCCAGATCGGCGGCGCGCAAATGCTGTCGTTTCAGGCGCTGCCACAGCCAAACAGAAAGTCCCGCCATAATAACCAGCACGATCAGAAACAACGAGGCGTGAAGCATGATGGCTTCGCGCCAGTTGCCCAATAAAATGTGCCGCGGAATATAGGTCACAACGATACGGTCAAGCTGCGGCAAAATACTGTAGGCCATCAGCATCACGGTATTGCCATGCATGCACAGCAAACTGCCGCGAGAGACTTTTTGTTTGTCTATTTCGTCAAAAAGATCATCAACAAAATGGGGCGGGATGGTGCCGTTGATCTGATTGCGATCAGTATCCAGAACGCCAACGGAAAGATCGGGATTTTCATCAATGACGCGTTGCAGGTCGATTGTGCTGTTTTGCATCAGCACGGCACTCAGATGATAGGTGATGGCCATCATTTGCGCCCGCGCCTGATCAATCGCGCTGTCGTATAGTGTTTTCTGGATAAAGAAGAAGGAAAAAAGCAGGATCACCATGCCGGTCATCGTGAGCGCAGCCAGACGCTTTCGCAGTTTGCTTAACCCGCGTCGGGACAATGACGGCTCGATGGATGTCAGAAACATTTTCTTTGTTGCACCCTTGCCTTGTCCTGCCTAACTGCCCCGTGATCAAAGCCTATGTTTTTTTGGTCGGGTTGAAAAGCTTTCAACCGGCAATAATGCGGATGATCTCATATAAAAAATCGCGCGGTGACAGCAACTTGCTCTTGTTCGGGGCATGTTGTTGCCATCAGGAAGGGACGATCATGCAAATCCGGGGCAGGGTGAAGGCGAATTCGCAGAACCGAATTCAAACACAGTGCTTCTAATTGAAGTTAAAAACCCCTATAAACCCGCTGTTGGCGATTGGTTTTTATCGCCAGGACGGCCAAGACGATCCGAAATTGCCGGTATCGCCCGCTTGCTCCGCGGCAGCACAACTTTTACTGCCGTGCCTTTCCAGATGTCGCTGCCCTGATTGGGTGGGCTGACCGGGAGGATGCAAACGGCGTGACACCGGCTTTGTGATAAATGATCGATGTGAAATGCGATCAAGTTTTGGCAAAAACCGAACCGAATTTTTGACATAACCATCGCCCAGTGCCAGAAGCAGCCATATGACCGATCTTAAGAACATTCGAAACTTTTCGATTATCGCGCATATCGACCACGGTAAATCGACCCTGGCCGACCGTTTGATCCAGCTTACCGGTGGTCTTACCGATCGCGAGATGTCCGAGCAGGTCCTCGACTCGATGGATATCGAACGCGAACGCGGGATCACCATCAAGTCGCAGGCCGTGCGTTTGAAATACACGGCCAAGGATGGTCAGGAATATACCCTGAACCTGATGGATACGCCGGGTCACGTCGATTTTGCCTATGAAGTGTCGCGTTCGCTTGCCGCGTGCGAAGGATCGCTTCTGGTGGTTGATGCCGCCCAGGGCGTCGAAGCGCAGACGCTGGCCAACGTTTATCAGGCGATTGATAACAACCACGAAATCGTGCCTGTCCTGAACAAGGTTGATCTGCCCGCCGCAGAACCGGACCGCGTCAAGGAACAGATCGAAGAAGTGATTGGCATTGACGCCAGTGACGCGCTGATGATTTCGGCCAAAACCGGTCTTGGTGTTCCCGATGTGCTTGAAGCATTGGTGCATCGTTTACCTGCTCCGACGGGTGATCCGGCGGCACCGCTTGAAGTCCTGCTGGTTGATAGCTGGTACGATTCATATCTTGGCGTGATGATTCTGGTGCGTGTCAAAGAAGGCACCCTGAAAAAAGGCCAGAAAATCCGCTTCATGAACGCCAAGGTTACCCACACGGTTGACCGTGTTGGCGTGTTCACGCCCAAGCCGCTTGCGCTTGATGAAATGGGGCCGGGTGAAGTCGGCTTTATCAATTGCGGTATGAAAACCGTTGCCGAATGCGAAGTCGGCGACACGATTACCGAAGAAAAACGTCCCTGCGCAAAACCGCTTGCCGGTTTCAAACCGTCCATTCCGGTAGTGTTCTGTGGCATTTTCCCGGTTGATACCAGCGAATATGATGTGCTTCGCGATGCGCTTGAAAAGCTGCACCTTAACGATGCATCCTTCCAGTTCGAGCCGGAAAACTCGACCGCACTGGGGCTTGGTTTCCGCTGTGGCTTCCTTGGGCTTTTGCATCTTGAAATCATTCAGGAACGTCTTGAACGTGAGTTTGAACTTGATCTGATCACCACGGCACCGTCGGTTTCCTATAAAATCTCGATGACCAAGGGCGAAGATATTCTGCTGCACAACCCGGCGGATTTCCCCGATGTCACCAAGATCAAGGCCATTGAAGAACCCTGGATCAAGGCATCCATCATGGTGCCGGACGAATATCTTGGCGGCATTCTGACGCTTTGCACCG
The DNA here is from genome assembly GCF_000714555.1 of Thalassospira permensis NBRC 106175. Taxonomy (NCBI): domain Bacteria; kingdom Pseudomonadati; phylum Pseudomonadota; class Alphaproteobacteria; order Rhodospirillales; family Thalassospiraceae; genus Thalassospira; species Thalassospira permensis. Next base: position 79,918 of record NZ_AUNC01000008.1, read on the forward strand.
AACGTCGCGGCATTCAGCAGGACCTGACCTATGTCGGGAACCGGGCGATGGCGGTTTACAAACTGCCGCTGAACGAGGTGGTGTTTGATTTCTATGACCGCCTGAAATCGATTTCGCGTGGCTATGCCAGCTTTGATTACGAACTGGCGGGCTACGATGAAAGCGATCTGGTCAAGGTATCCATTCTGGTCAACGAAGAGCCGGTTGATGCGCTTGCATTGATGGTTCACCGGTCTGCTGCCGAACATCGGGGCCGCGAGATTTGCAAACGTCTTAAGGACCTTATCCCGCGCCAGATGTTCAAGGTCGCCATTCAGGCCGCCATCGGCGGCAAGGTGATCGCACGTGAAACGGTTTCTGCGATGCGTAAAGACGTGACAGCCAAATGTTATGGCGGTGACGTGTCGCGTAAACGCAAACTTCTGGACAAACAGAAGGCCGGTAAGAAAAAGATGCGCCAGTTCGGTAAGGTCGAAATTCCACAGTCGGCCTTTATCAACGCCCTTAAAATGAGCGACGATAAATAAATCGATATTACGGTATCGAAACAAAGGCTGCATCCCATTGGGGATGCAGCCTTTTTCTTTGAGGGCTTTCGGCAATTCGTGCCATGCGTTATGGATAGGTCGTCATACCGTTTTGCTGCAGGAGCCCGCTATGGATCTTGAAATTCTTCAACGTCAGGAAGCCATCCTTGTCTTTGATCGCTTTGACGAGGAAACGGCGTGGGAAATCGGATCGGCCCTCGTGGCAGTGGCACGGGCACAGAGAGCCCCGGTCGTCGTCGACATCCGTACATCTGATCGCACCCTGTTCCACGCGGCCCTTTTGGGGGCAAAACCCGCCAATGATTCCTGGGCATATCGCAAAAGCAATCTGACCCTTCGCGAACATCAATCATCGATGCAGTTCGGATTGGCGTTGAAGGCCAAGGGCAAAACGCTTGCCGATCACGGGATTGATTTCGCCGATTATGCCGACCACGGCGGCAGTTTCCCGGTTCGCGTCAAAGGCGTTGGCGTGATCGCGGCAATCACCGTTTCCGGCCTTGCCTCGCACGAGGATCACGGCATGATTGTTGGTGTTCTTGAAGATTTTCTTGGGGTTTCGGCCTGACTCGGTTCGGTTTCGGGTATCAGGTTATCGGCCAATGATCATCAGCCAACTTTCAGTTCGGCAGGACGGGCTTCTGCCCATTTAAGCAGGGCATCCAATGCGGGGCACAATGATTGGCCCCATTCGCTCATGCGATATTCGACCTTGGGCGGCACCACCGGGTAAACTTTGCGTTCGATGATGCCATCGGCTTCAAGCTGTCGAAGTTGCTGGGCGAGCATCTTTTGCGAAATGCCCGGGATCAGCTTTTCCAGATCTGAATAACGTTGCACCTTGCCGCCAAACAGATGGAAAAGAATGATCAGCTTCCATCGACCTTCAAGCATTTTAAAGATCGTTTCGACGTCTGATGCCGCACTGACCGGCGTGTAGTTTTTCGCCATGCGTCAAGCCTGTTAGTTACTTACTTTAAAGTGCGTACTTCCCAAAATGGGAGTTTGTTTGAAAAATGCCTGCCTGACAAGCAAACAGACAGGAACAAACAAGATGATCAAACTCCCTGAACCGATCACCGCATATTTTGATCCATCCAATAGCGTTGCGCAGAAGGTTGCAGCTTTCAATGAAACTGCAATTGTCGAAGACGAAAAGCAACGCCATCACGGCCAACCCGAAATCGGCAAATGGATGGAAGACGTCAAAGCAAAATACAACTTTGTCGCCGAGCCGATTGAAGTTGCCCATATAGCTGAACAAATTGCGGTGAAAGCCAAGGTCAGCGGTGACTTCCCCAACAGTCCGATTGAACTTGATTATCGGTTCGAACTTGCGAATGGCAAGATCGAAAAGCTTTTGATCGGCTAATCGACCGCGATTTTTGACGCAATTTTCCCAACAAAACAAGCGACCCGAAAATGTTTCAGCTTCCAGATCCTGCGCAGGAATTTGCGCAAAAACGCATAATTGTAACCGGCGGTACCAAAGGTACAGGAAAGGCCGTTTTTGAACGCATGATGGCGGGTGGCGGAACCCTGCTTACGGCGGCGCGGGGCGAAAAACCCGATGATATCGACAGCGATTGCTATGTCCAGGCGGACCTTTCGACCACGGCGGGTGTCGAAAAACTCGCCGCAGCTGCACAAGAACGCATGGGAGGAGTTGATATCCTGATCCACGTTCTGGGTGGGTCGTCAAACCCGTCCGGTGGCTTTGCCGTGATCGACGATGCCGGTTGGGAAAAGGAATTGAACCTTAACCTGATGGCGGCTGTGCGGTTGGATCGCTGTCTGGTGCCGGAAATGATCAGGCGCGGCAGTGGTGTTGTTGTGCATACCTCTTCAATTCAGCGGCGTTTGCCGTTATTTGACGCAACAACCGCCTACGCCGCAGCAAAGGCCGCGCTTACGACTTACAGCAAGGTTCTGTCAAAGGAAGTCGGCCCCAAAGGTGTTCGGGTCAATGCCGTTGCGCCGGGGTGGATTTATACCGATGCCTCAAAGGCGATGGTCGAACGGATTGCAGAAGGCGGCGGTATCAGCGAGGAAGCCGCACGCCAAAGCATCCTTGATGCCTTGGGCGGCATCCCCTTGGGACGTCCGGCGCAGCCGGAAGAAGTCGCAGAATTGATTGCCTTTCTGGCATCAAGCCGGGCGTCATCAATTCATGGCGCGGAATACACCATTGATGGCGGTACGGTGCCGACGGTCTAGGAAAAGTACAATGCTGCCCGGTCAGCTGGATTGATCGATATGTTCGATATCGGGATCAATTCCCGCAAAGCTGGGCAGGGCCGTACTCACCCACAGATGCTTTTTCGCCTTGAAGGGCGTCGGGTCGTCGAAGCTGCCCAGCCGGAAATCGAGGAAGTCGGGATGGTCGCCGTGCCGCCAGGTCAGGCTTGATCCGCATGTCGGACAAAAGCCACGAAACCGGTTGGGTGAACTTTCAAACTCGGCCGGTTTGCCATCCCATTTCAGGGTCGCGGTCGGAAAGGTGACGAAGGTTGAGACGCCTGAACCGCTGTCTTTGCGGCACATGCCGCAATGGCAATGATTGCCGCCAGTCGGATCGCCAGAAACGGAAAAGCGCACCGCGCCACACAGACAACCGCCGGAATGAAGGGTGGCTTTATCGGCTGCGGGCATGGTGTGCTTTTCCTTTTTGATCAGGGCTTATTCCGCCAATGTTGCCAAGAGAAGGGGCCCAATCAACACCCTAATCGGCCGAGCTTGTTGTTGAAGGTTTTTAGTCTTCTAGAATAGGTTTGATTGCTTTTGATACGCATTTTGAAACGACCGTCCCACCAGCAATCAGCAGACCGATTGCCAATGTCATTCCAATCGTTAACATGATGCTCCCGCCAGAGCGGCCACGCATTGCCATTTCGAAAACGCTATTAAGTGTGAACATGAATATTATTGTTCCACACAGCAAGGTTCCGGCTCCGAACAATGCAAGTTTATGCATGTCGGTTAAAGGTGTGCGTTTTGCGGTGGACGGATTCTCAGGATTTTCCATTGCATTTTCCGGTTGCTGAAAATTTACTGCAATGACTTTAGGTGGTATTCCACCTGGATGGAAACGAAATTTGAAGCTGACTGAGAAGAAAAAGCAAAAATCAGGCACAGAATCCTTGCCTGTTTGTTCGGAAAGCGCCCTAGCATAAAGGGCGCTTTCCTGAATGGTCTACAAGGCTCGTTACTCGTTCGGAACACCCGTCGTGGTGGAATATTCGAAATGGAATTCCTTGTCCGGGAACAGGTAGCTGCGCGCGGCATGGATGGCGCTGGCCCCTTCGGCAAAGCCTGACAGGATCAGTTTCAGTTTGTGCTCATAGGTCGCGATATCGCCAATCGCGAAGATGCCCGGAACCGACGTTGCCATCGTGGCCTGCGTCACACCGATATGGTTGCGATCAAGGTTAAGCCCCCAATCGGCAATCGGACCCAGTTCCATGGCAAGGCCAAAGAACGGCAACAGGTGATCTGCTTCCAGTGCAAGTTCCTCGCCCTTAAGCGTCGCAACGACGACATGGGAAAGCTTGCCATTGTCACCCTTGAGGCTCTTGAGCTGATAGGGAATGACCATCTCGATCTTTCCGGCTTCGGCAAGGGCCTGCAATTTTGCGCTGCTGTCCGGTGCGGCGCGGAATTTCGGGCGACGATGAACAACCATGACCTTTTCGGCGATGTCATGAAGGGAAAGCGCCCAATCAACAGCCGAATCCCCGCCACCGGCAATGACAACCTTTTTGCCGGCGAAATCGGCGCGGCGTTTGACGTAATACTGAACGCCGCCGCTGCCTTCGTAATCTTCAAGGCCGTCCATCGGCGGTTTGTTCGGGCCAAAGGCACCGCAACCGGCCGCAATCACAACCGCACCCGCATCAATGATGGTGCCGACCGAGGTTTCCAGCGTGAAACGTCCATCGTCGCGCTTTTCAAGTTTGATCACCTGCTGACCGAGATGATAGGTCGGTTCGAACGGGGCGGCCTGTTTGGCCAGCTGATCAATCAGGTCCTGACCGGCAATTTGCGGATGGGCCGGGATATCGAAAATCGGCTTTTCGGGATAAAGCGCGCTGCATTGCCCGCCAACCATATCAAGCGCATCAATGACATGTGTTTTAAGCCCCAGCATTCCGGCTTCGAAAACGGCGAAAAGCCCGACAGGGCCAGCGCCAATTATGGCGATATCGGTGCTGTACGATGCGTCTGACATGTTCATTCCATCCAAATAACATCAGGTCGATAAAAGCGACGGTAATTCATAGCCTGAATCATATATGTGCGAGATAACATCTGGGACCGGTTATCGCAATGTAAACCGGCCTTTCCCGCCGTTTTTAACCTTGTGCGCGGGTTGCCTTTATCCTTGCACGTAAAATCATTGCGAAGGATGGTCCCGTCACCCTACAAATAGGGTCTGCTTGCAATCAATTGACGGATATCATGACCAGGACAGTTACTGTCAGCGACCAGAACGGGACAGAAGCCCTTGCCGGGAAACTTGCCGCATTGGCAAAGCCGGGTGACGTGATCCTGATGCATGGGACACTGGGCATGGGGAAAAGTGCCTTTTGCCGGGCCTATATCCGTGCGTTGGCCAACAATCCGCATGAAGAAGTTCCCAGTCCGACCTTCACCCTGGTGCAGATTTACGAACTTGACCCCATTCCTGTCTGGCATTTCGATTTGTATCGGTTGTCCGATCCCGAAGAAATCCACGAGCTTGATATCGAAGATGCCTTTGCCGATGGCGTCAGTCTGATTGAATGGCCTGACCGGCTGGAATATCTGACGCCCGAAAATCGTCTTGATATTCATATCGAACCCGGATCAACAATTGATGCGCGGGTGTTTCAGCTTCTTCCGCACGGTGCCGATTGGCAGAAGCGCATTGAAAATCTCGATGAGGTTACATCATGAATGCGGCGGCACGACAGGATGTGATTGATCTTTTCCTTGGGAAAAACGGCTGGCGCGATGTGGTGCCGGTGCCGTTGGTCGATGACGCCTCTGCACGGAAATACTATCGTCTGGATGACGGTCGCCGCACCGCTTTGTTGATGGATTTTCCCATTGATGCCATCAGCGTTGATCCGCACGGCATCCATGAGAATCCCGAACGCCCGGCATCTGTGGCACCCGTGATGACAACGACAGACCTGTTCATGCAGGCAGGCTGGCGCGTACCGGCAATCTATGCCAGCGATGTGTCGCAGGGTCTTGTCCTGATCGAGGATTTTGGCGATCTGACCTTTACACGGGCGCTCGACCAGAACGGGGCGTCCAAACCGGCCCTTTATCTTCGGGCGGTGGATCAGTTGATTAACCTGCATCGCTATTGCGATACAAAAACGGCGCAGGCCGGGATGCAGGCAGAGGCCGATCTGGTGGTTTACGGGCCGGATAATTTCAGGCGCATGCTGAAAAGCTTCAAGGATGACTATCTGCCGCTGATCATTGCCGATCCGGTCCGACGCAATCAGGCCATGATTGATTTTGATGTGATGCTGGATGGCGTTTTGCCGTCATGCTGGAAAACCGGCACGGTCATCATTCACCGCGACTATCACGTCGATAACCTGATGCTGGTTGAAAATGACGAGGGCGGCGAGGATTGCGGGATCATTGATTTTCAGGACGCCGCAATCGCCCCACGGCCCTATGATCTGGTGTCGTTATTACGTGATGTCCGGCATGATATCGGCGTTGAACTTGAAAACAGCCTGAAAGACCGATATTGCGCCGCCTTTGAAAATCTTGGTCGTTCCGATTTCGAAATGTCTTATGCGGCCTGCAATATGGTGAGGAATTTCAGGATACTGGGCCGGTTTGGCTGGCTTGCCATCAAGGCAGGCAAGCAGCGCTATTTTGATTTCATCCCGCGCTGCTGGGAATTGATCCTGCGCGATGCAGACCGCAATTTACCTGAATTGGCCGCATGGATTGCAAATCATATCCCGGTTGAGGCACGAATGGCCCCGTCACTTTCCGGCGCACGCCAATCGTCCGAACAGGGGGCATCCTGATGAGGGATAACACCGCAAAGGCGCAAGCAATGGTTCTGGCCGCGGGGTTTGGCAAACGCATGCGCCCGATCACCGATCATATGCCAAAACCACTGGTGCCGGTTGCAGGGAAGCCGATGCTTGATCATGTGCTTGATAAACTGGCGGATGCGGGGTTTGATCAGGCGGTGGTGAATTGTCACTATCTTGGCCAGATGATTGTCGATCATGTCGCAAGCCGGACCTTGCCACGGGTTCTGTGCTCGCCCGAGGAAGACTTGCTTGAAACAGGCGGTGGGGTGAAAAAGGCCCTGCCGATGCTTGATGATCAGGCCGTGCTGGTTGCCAATGCGGATGTTTTCTGGACCGAGGGGGCGGAGCCGCTTTTTGACCGCCTGACAGAGGCCTTCGATCCGGACCATATGGACGCGTTGCTTGCGATCTATCCGGTCGAAGGGGCGTTTGGTTATGACGGTGCGGGTGATTTCTTCTGGCAGGTCGATGGCCGGTTGAAGCGTCGCGGCGATGCCGTGTCTGCCCCGTATTTCTTTACCGGTGTTCAAATCCTGTCGCCGCGATTGTTTGAAAATACCCCTGATGGCGCGTTTTCATCAAATCTGGTTTACGACAAGGCTTTGGCATCGGGGCGCTGCTTTGGTCTGGTTCATGACGGGGATTATTTCCATATCGGCACGCCAGAAGCATTGGCCGATGCCGAAATCGTCATCGCAGACGCTTTGGCGCATGAAAGTGCCGCCAGAATGGCAAAAGCAGCCAAAGCCGGGGACGACTGATGGCGGATCTGTTCGATTATATGGACGCCGCCGATCACTTTGCCGCACCGGCGGCACAGCCTGAAAACCTGTTTTATATTCCGCCGGGCGCTGCATTTGCCGATCTGATCGCAAAACAGTTGATGGCGGAAACCGCCGCAGAGCCGGTTGCCTTACCTGATTATGTCCTGATGGTACCCAATCGCCGGTCGGCCAAGGTAATGCGCGATGCGTTCCTTCGTCAGTCGAATGGGGCGGTGACCATGCTGCCGACCATCCGCGCATTGGGCGAGGCTGACGAGGACGAACTGGCGATTTATGGTGCAGGCGGCGAACAGGCGGCCCTTGATCTGCCGCCATCCATTCCGGATTTGCAACGAAAACTGCTGCTAACCCGTCTGATCATGAACCGGCCCGATCATAAGGGTGATAAACCAACCGCGGATCAGGCCGCCCGTCTGGCCGGAGAACTGGCGCGGTTTCTCGATCAGGTGCAGACCGAAAACTGTAAATTTGATGATCTTAAGGGACTGGTGCCTGCCGAGTTTGCCGAACATTGGCAATTGACGCTGGAATTTCTGCAAATCCTCACCTTGCACTGGCCGGCCATTCTGGAAACCCATCAGGTCAGTGACCGGGCCATGCGCCGCAATGCCCTGATTGCCGCCCAGATTGATCTTTGGCGCGATAACCCGCCGGCTGCACCGGTGATCATTGCCGGGTCAACCGGCCCGTTTCCGGCATTGCGTGATTTGATGAAGGCCGTGCTGGCAATGCCCCGGGGGCGTGTGGTCCTGCCCGGCCTGATGACGGGGTTGGGACGTGATGACTGGCAGGCGATTAACGAGGATGCCACCCACCCGCAACATCTTTTGGGGACAACGTTGCGCCATATCGGGCGTGATCCTGAGACGGTCCTGATCTGGCCATCGGTACCGCAATCGGGCCCGCAGGACGAAGAACGCCGACGATTGACGCGCGAGGCCCTGCGCCCGGCGCAAACAACCGACCAATGGCGCCATATCGCCAATTTTGCGCCAGAAATTCTGGATGGCGTTCTGCGGGTTGACTGTTCCGGCGCGCGCGAAGAGGCCGCGACGATTGCGCTTATGATGCGCGACGCCCTGGAACATCCCGGTAAAACCTGTGCTCTGGTAACCCCGGATCGCGGCCTGGCGCGCCGTGTTGCCACGGAACTGCGTCGCTGGGAAATCGAAATTGATGATTCCGCAGGCATTCCGTTGCATGACACAGCGCCCGCAATCTATTTGCGCCTTGTCGTGCGCGCCGTGCAGGAGCAATTTGCCCCGGTGCCCTTGCTGGAGCTTCTGAAACATCCGCTGAGTGCGGCGGGGCTTCCGCCGGAACAGTTCCGTGTCCTGGCCCGGCAAATGGAACAGTATGTTTTGCGTGGCGCGCGTCCCGGTCCGGGGCTGGACGGCTTGCAGGTGGCGCTGGATGGCTGGCGTGATGAGACGATTGATCGCATCACCGCGTCCGGGGCGGATAACGCGGCCCCGCGGATCGAACGTATTCGCGATGATCATGCGCGACTTTCCGATCTGATTTCCCGGTTTGAAGACAGTCTTGCGCCTTTGCTCGATCTGATGGATGAAAAATCGATCTCGCCGGTGGGGGCCCTGCGCAGTCACATCATGGCCGCCGAAGCCCTTGCCGCAAGCGACGTGCGGGATGGTGCCGAGCGGCTTTGGCGTGGCGAGGCGGGCGAAGCCCTGGCTGATTTCGTCCACGAATTATTGCAGGCCCTGACAGATTTCGTTCCGATGCCGGGTATCCGGTATGCAGCCTTTCTGGATGCCTTGATGGCTGATCGTGCGGTGCGTCCGCGTTATGGCAAACATCCGCGCCTGTTTATCTGGGGCACGGTCGAAGCCCAGATGCAGCAGGCCGATCTGACCATTCTGGGCGGTTTGAACGAGGGTGTCTGGCCGCCCGAGGCCGGGGCCGATCCGTGGATGAGCCGCCCGATGCGGCGCAATTTTGGCCTTCCGGCACCTGAACATCGTGTCGGGCAATCTGCCCATGATTTTCAACAGCTTTTCTGTGCGCCCGATGTGGTCATGACCCGTGCGCTTCGCGTCGAAGGCACGCCAACCGTGCCGTCCCGCTGGTTGTTACGGATTGAAAACATTCTTCGGAAGTCGGGCGTTTCAATGGAAAAGCCGGATGCCCATGCGTGGCGTGCCTTGGCCGATCTGCTGGATGAACCGCGCGATGACATGCGCCGCAAAATTGGCCGTCCGGCACCAACGCCGCCGGTTTCCGCCCGTCCAAAACGGTTGTCGGTTACCCAGATTGAAACATGGATGCGTGATCCGTATGCGATCTATGCCCGGCATATCCTTGGTTTGCGCAAACTTGACGGGGTGGACGAAGATCCCGGCGCGGCGGATTACGGCAACTTGATCCATGATGCCCTTGATCAGTTTATTTCGAGGTACCCGGATCATCTGCCACCGGATGGCGAACAGGAATTGATCATGATCGGGCGTGCGGTGTTCAAACCGCTTGCGGCCCGGCCCGGCCTTTGGGCGTTCTGGTGGCCACGGTTCGAGAGGATTGCCCGCTGGTTCATCCAGACGGAGGCAGCACGCCGGGATCATGTGCGCAGATCCTATACCGAACAATCCGGTACGCTTGAAACCGCGACCGGGTTCGAAGTTTATGCCCGTGCGGACCGGATTGACATGCTGCGCGATGGCGGGATCGCGATCATTGATTATAAAACCGGCATGCCGCCCAGCCAGACGGACGTTGCCAATGGCTTTGCCCCGCAATTGCCGCTTGAGGCCGCGATTGCGCAGAACGGCGGATTTAAGGATGTCCCGGCCGGTCCACCGGCTTCCATGGCGTTCTGGAAGCTGTCCGGTGGTGACCCCGCAGGTGAAATCCGCGAGATTGATACCAAACGCATGAAAACCACCCCGGCGGAGCTTGCGCGTGATGCGGTGGCCGGGGTCAATGCACTTGCCACCGCATTTGACGACGAAAACACACCTTACCTGAGTGTGCCGCACCCGGATCATGCGCCAAAATATTCCGATTATGTTCATCTGGCACGCCTGCGCGAATGGATGGGCAGCGAGGATGTCGAGACGACGGACGGCAATGAGAACAAGGATGGTGACGCATGACCGGAATTCGCGGAACCGATCCCAATATCCTGCAACGCAATGCATCCGATCCGATGGCGTCAGTCTGGGTGTCGGCATCGGCTGGTGCCGGCAAGACCAAGGTTCTGTCGGATCGGGTACTGCGCCTGATGCTGTCGGGGACCGAGCCCCATCGCATCCTGTGCCTGACCTTTACCAAGGCCGCCGCGGCGGAAATGGCCAACCGCGTCAATGAACGGCTGGGTCATTGGGCCACCATGGAAGATCGTGAACTTCATGACGATCTTTTCAATCTGGCTGGAACCGCACCAAGCGTTGATGAAACCCGCCGTGCGCGCCGCCTGTTTGCATCGGTTCTTGATGCGCCGGGCGGGATGAAAATCCAGACGATCCACGCCTTCTGTCAGTCATTGCTGCGCCGTTTCCCGCTTGAGGCCGGGCTGGCACCGCATTTTGAAATCATGGATGACCGTACTGCGGCCGAAACCATGGCCGACGTTCAGGAAGAAGTACTGGCCTTTGCCCGAAATGGCAGGGATGACGATCTGGCAGACGCCCTGTCGGTCGTGACCGGACAGGTCCGCGAAGGTGCCTTTGGCGAGGTCATGGGCGAATTGGCGCGTGAACGCGGCCGGTTGAAACGCATGCTGATACGCCATGGCGGTGCGGCACGCATGCGCGATGCGGTTTATGCCGCACTTGGCGTTCCCAACGGCCAAAGCGAGGATGATATCCTGCGCAAGGCCCTATCCGATGATGCCTTTGATCGGGATGGGCTGATGCGTGGATTGGCCGCACTTGAGGCGGGCACCAAAACCGATCAGGATCGTGTGCCCGCATTGGCCCAATTCCTTGAAAAAACCGGTATCGAGGATCGGTTGGCGGTGTTTTCAGATTATCGCGGTGTCTTCTTTACCGCCGCAGGCGAACCGCGTGCCAAACTGATCACGAAAAAAGCCGCCGAAAACCATCCGATGGGGGCCGATGCGCTCGAAGCAGAATGTGCCCGTCTGATCGAAATTGACCGTTTGCGCAAGGCCGCCGCATTGGCCGGTGCCACATCGGCCCTGATCCGTATCGGCAATGCGATGCTGGATCGTTATGCCGCGAAAAAGGCGCTGCATGCCCGCCTTGATTATGACGACCTGATCCTGACCAGTCTGCAGTTATTGCAACAGCAGGCCGGGATTGCCGGGTGGGTTTTGTTCAAACTCGACGAAGGTCTTGATCACATCCTGATTGACGAGGCACAGGATACCAACCCCGAACAATGGGAAGTGGTGCGCATTCTGGCAGAGGAATTCTTTGCCGGTGCCGGGCAGCATGATGAAAAGCCACGGACAATCTTTGCCGTTGGGGATGCGAAACAATCGATTTACAGCTTCCAGCGCGCCGATCCCGAAAAATTCACCCAGATGCGGGCCTATTTCCGCGAACGGGCGCGCGAAATCGAAGCCGAATGGCGCGAAGTCCCGATGAATATATCGTTTCGTTCAACCGATGCCGTGTTGGGCACGGTGGACCGTGTTTTTGCCGGAATGATCGCGAAACAGGGGGTGGGCGATGATGGTGCCGATGTCAGTCACAGTCCGTTCCGTGTCGGGCAGGCCGGTCGGATCGAATTGTGGCCGGCGTTGGAGCTGCAGGAAAGAGCCGCCGAGGACCCGTGGACCCCGCCAACCCGCATCGTGCGCCTTGAGGACCCGGAAATCCGCCTTGCGCGGGTCATCGCCGGGCGTATCCGCCATGCAATCGACACCCGGGAGGAACTGACATCGCGCGGACGTCCGGTGCGGGCAGGTGATTTCATGATCCTGGTGCGTCGTCGGACGGCCTTTGTCGACGAGGTCGTCAAGGCGTTAAAGGAACGCAACGTTCCGGTTGCCGGTGTGGACCGTATGCAGATCACCGATCAGCTTGCCGTGATGGACCTGATCGCCTTTGGCCGGTTTCTTCTGATGCCCGAAGACGACCTGACATTGGCCGAGGTCCTCAAAAGCCCGCTGATCGGGTTTGACGATGATCAGTTGTTTGCGATTGCCCATAACCGGCCGCGCACCCTTTGGCTTGCCTTGCGCGAAAAGGCAGGCAGTGATGATGCCGATCCGGCCTTCCTTTCGGCCTATCAATTCCTGTTCAAATGGCTGGGGCGGGTTGATTACGAACGCCCGTTTGAACTGTTTGCCGAGCTTCTGGGCGGGCGTGGCGACGATGCGCGCGGGGTGCGCGCCCGTCTGATCGGGCGGCTCGGGATCGAGGCAAACGACCCGATTGACGAATTCCTTAACCTTGCCATGGGCTACGAAGCCGATCATGCGCCGACCTTGCAGGGGTTCCTGCACTGGCTGATGGCCGGCGACGCCGAAATCAAGCGTGACCTTGAACAAAGCGGCCGTGACGAGGTCCGGATCATGACGGTGCACGGGGCCAAGGGCCTGCAGGCACCTATCGTGTTTCTGCCCGATACCATGCAGGTGCCGACACAGGCCCCCAACCTGTTCTGGCAGGAAGATCGCGATCTGATGTATTGGCTGCCGCGGGTGGCATTGGAAACCGATGTGGTTGCGCGGTTGCGTGACGCCATCGCGATCAAGCGTGATCAGGAATATAACCGCCTGCTGTATGTCGCCCTGACGCGCGCCGAAGACCGGATTTACATCTGTGGCTGGCAGGGAAAACGCAAGGCCCCCGATCATTGCTGGTACAATCTGTGTCAGCAGGCGATGGAAGGATACGCCAAACCTGCGCAAATTGATTTGGGCCTCTATTCCGTGTCAGGCTGGGATGGCGAAGGTTGGATATGGGAAACCGATCAATCCGCAGTGCCAAAGCCAGATAGTGTAGGTGAAGATATCATCAAGTCTCGCGACAGCGTGCTTGAACTTATACGGATGCCAGCCAAAAAAGAAGACCCGCTGGCGAAGCCTTTATTTCCAAGTGACTATACGAGGGCAAAGGGGAACGATCCTGGAGGTGCGGAGCTAGACGAAATCCACATGTCACCACTTGGTGAAGACCAAGGTGCAAAGTACAAACGTGGTATTTTGATCCACAAACTGCTTGAACTGTTGCCCGACCTGCCCGAAGCCAAAAGGCGGGATGCCGCCGAACGGTTCCTTGCCCAGCCGGTGCATGCGCTTGATGCAGACCAGCAGCGTGAAATCACCAGTGAAACAATCGCGATCTTTGAAAATCCCGAATTTGCGCCGGTGTTTGATACGGGATCAAGGGCCGAGGTACCATTGGTTGGCATTGTCGGCGGAGACGTCGTTTCCGCCCAGATTGACCGTCTGGTGGTGCGTGAGAACGACGTCATGATCGTTGATTTTAAAACAAATCGGCCGCCCCCACGCGATGTCGAGGGCACACCGCGCGCCTATCGTAGGCAGATGTCGATTTACAAGGCGGCACTGGGCCAGATGTACCCCGATAAAAACATTCGGTGTTTCATCCTGTGGACCAACGGACCATGGATGGTCGAGCTGCCCGAACACATCATGAGACTGTAACGCGCTTGACCTTTGCGTCGGTGCTGCCTACCTTTGCCTCCATACAGCGGATCGAGGTTGGAGGGGAAACCCGACTTGGCCTCGTAACAACCAGGAACTGATAGTATGACCACGATTAAAGTATCCGATACTTCGTTCGATTCCGACGTTCTGGGTTCCAATGACCCGGTCCTCGTCGATTTCTGGGCGGAATGGTGCGGCCCGTGTAAACAGATCGCGCCGTATCTGGACGAAATTGCTGGCGAACTGGGCGGAAAGCTCAAGATTGCCAAGGTAAACATCGATGAAAACCCGAACACCCCGGCAAAATACGGTGTACGTGGTATCCCGACCCTGATGATCTTCAAGGGTGGCGAAGTTGCCGCGATGAAAGTTGGCGCGCTGCCGAAAAGCGCTCTTGTCGACTGGATCAATCAGTCGATCTGATCATCTGATCGGTGACGATCTTAAAACATCAAAAGGCGGGCTGTGTCATGCAGCCCGCCTTTTTCTTTGAACTTTGTATCGAAGACTTGTGCCCGTTTGATCAGGCGGCCCGGATGTTCGCCAGGAAATCGTTGATTTGGGACATCAGGACGTGTGACTTATCGCTAAGGCTTTCCGCAGCATCCATGACTTCACCAGAAGCGCCTCGTTCGTCTTCGGCAGAGTGCCTGAGGCCGTTGACATTGCGTGACACTTCCTTGGTTCCCTCGGCGGCTTCGGACACATTACGGGCGATTTCACCCGTGGCGGCATCCTGTTCGCTGACGGCTGCGGCAATTCCACCTGCAACTTCGTTCAATTCGTTCATCCGACCCGAAAGGTGCTGGATTGCGCCCAGCGCATTTTGTGTCGATGACTGGATATCGTTGATCTGGGTTGCGATGTCTTCGGTTGCGCGGGTGGTCTGATTGGCAAGGTTCTTGACCTCGGCGGCCACCACGGCAAACCCTTTACCAGCTTCTCCCGCCCTTGCTGCTTCGATGGTCGCATTCAGTGCAAGAAGGTTTGTTTGTTCTGCAATCGACTGGATCAATTCAACAACTTCGCCAATCTTGTCGGATGCATTTCCGAGCGCAGCAAAGATAGAGCTGGCTTCCTCGGCTTCTTCGGCACCCGACTGGGCAATCTGCGAACTACGATTGACCTGAAGTGTGATTTCATCAATCGCGGCGGCAAGCTGTTCGGCGGCGGAGGCAACAGTGTCCACATTTGCCGACGCTTCTTCGGTCGCCGCCGCAACAGCGGTGGCTTGGTTGGTTGTCGATACCGATTGATCCATCATGTGGCTGGCTGTGCTGCGAAGCTGCGTTACCGCTGCATTAACAACTGTCAGGTTCCCGGCAACCTCTGTTTCAAAGTTGCGGATCATTGCATCGATCTTTTTGGCACGCTGAAGCTGTGCTTCCTGATTTTCCTGCTGTTCACGTTCAAGTTTGTCAGCTTGGATCCGGTTCTCGCGGAAAATCAGCAAGGCCCGTTGCAGGTCGCCAATTTCATCTTTGCGATCTGAATTTGTGATGGCGATTTCGGTATTGCCGTTTGCCAGATTGTTGATCGCGGTGGTGATCGATTTAAGCGGACGAGATGTCGACCGGTCGATCATGACGCCGAGGACAGCGATGATGAAAAGCATGGCAAATGCGACCACAATATTGGTAATCGCGCGCTGCCAGAATAATGCATCAACATCATCAATATAAATGCCGGTGGCAACGATCCAGCCAAACGGTGCGGCTTTGGCATAGGACAGTTTGGGGAATGTGCCTTCCTTCCCCGGTTTGTTCCAGGTGTAAGGGACAAAAACACCGTCGCGCTGTCCGGCAGCCTTTGCCAATTCTACAAACAGTGCAATTCCGTTCGGGTCCTTGATGTCGCGGCCTTGCTTCCCATTCAACTGTGGCTGGACAGGGTGCAAAACAATTCTGGTGTCCGGCTTGAATACAAAAACGTAATTGTCATCGCCAAAACGTTGCGCATTCAAGGCTGCAAGCGCCTGCTCTCGGGCATCTTCATCCGACAATTGTCCGTCTTTGGAAAGTTGCTGATAATGTTCCAGGGTTGTGTTGGCCATTTCAACAACATTGCGAACAGTGTTTTTGCGATCATCAACCATGGTCGCGCGAAGGTTGATCAAATCAATTGCTGAAAGAGTGGTCAACGCAAGCGCAACGAGCACCAGAACCAGTCGTAGTTTTGTCGATATGGAAAGATTGGATAGGGTCATGAGCGTTTCCAGATAAGCCGTTGGTGGCATTCACGCCTCATCTCCAAAACGTGTGGGGACGGTGTTTCTGCCGGTTTTGTTATTCTTTTCCGGTTTTAGGCTTTTTCTAGACTGGAAATCTTGCGATAGATCAAAATCAACTGAAAGTTGCTTTTTGTCTTTTCCGAATGTGCCGTCCCAAAATACGTTGACGGTTTTCAGGACGGCACAGCTGAAAGTTCAGTATCAGATTGGCTTATGCCGCCCTGATATCGTTCAGGAACTGTTTGATTTGTTCCATCAGGTTTTGCGATTTGCTGTTCAGGCTGCCGGATGCCGCCAGAACCTGACCGGATGCTTCACGTTCTTCTTCGGCGGCCTTGCGCAAGCCGACGACGTTTTGCGCGACATCCTTGGTGCCGGTTGCGGCTTCGGCAACGTTGCGGGCAATTTCGCCGGTTGCTGCATCCTGTTCACGTACGGCGGCGGCAATGCTTGCCGAAACCTCGTTCAGTTCCTTCATCCGACCCGAAAGGTGCTGGATCGCGCCCAGTGCATTCTGGGTCGATTCCTGAATGCCGCCGATTTGACCGGCAATGTCTTCGGTCGCGCGCGTGGTCTGGTTGGCAAGGTTTTTGACCTCGGCCGCAACCACGGCAAAGCCTTTTCCGGCATCACCGGCACGGGCGGCCTCGATTGTGGCGTTGAGTGCCAGAAGATTGGTTTGCTCGGCAATCGACTGGATCAGTTCAACCACTTGCCCGATTTT
>NZ_AUNC01000009.1:0-93601 GCF_000714555.1 Thalassospira permensis NBRC 106175
GCTGGCCGCCCGAAAAGCTGTGCGGATACCGGTTCAGGAACCGGGGATCAAGCCCGACCAGTTCCATCAGTTCCAGCACCATTTTCTTACGGTAGGATGCATCACCGATACCATGAATAATCAACGGTTCGGTAATTATGTCCTGCACGGTCATCCGTGGATTAAGGGACCCGAACGGGTCCTGGAAAACGAACTGGATACGTTTGCGATACGGGTTGAGCTGATCTTCGTTCAAGCCGGTCAATTCGGTCATCTGACCACTTTCCCCCCGGAACAGGATCGATCCGCTATCGGGTGCCATCGCCCGCATGATCAGTTTGGAAAGCGTGGTTTTGCCACATCCACTTTCGCCAACCAGACCGACACATTCGCCGCGATTAACCGTCAGAGACACATCCGCCACAGCGGCAATTTCTTGTTCCTCGGTCTTTAGCCAGTTGCCTTTGCGCACCGCAAAACTTTTGTAAAGGTGGCGCACAGCCAGAACCGGCTCGCTTGCCATTGTCGGATGCAATGCCAGCGACGGTGGAACATCCCCGCCTTGCTCAGATGTGTCTTTGTCGCCGCAAAAAGTCAGCAGACTATCGACCTTCGGCTTGATTTCACGCAGGGGACGCAAACGTTCGTCAGGTCCCATATCGAAATGCGGAACCGCAGCCAGCAACGACTGTGTATAGAGGTGACCGGGATTGACGAACACATCATGGGTCAGACCGCTTTCGACAACACGGCCATCATAAACCACGACCATGCGGTCCGCCATGTTGGCCACCACCCCAAGATCATGGGTGATCAGCAGTACGGACATTTGCAATTCGGCCTGCATATCCTTGATCAAACGAAGTGTCTGGGCCTGTATCGTCACATCAAGTGCCGTTGTCGGTTCGTCCGCAACCAGCAGTGCCGGCCGGCAAACCATTGCCATGGCAATCATCGCACGTTGGCGCAAACCACCTGAAAGCTCGAACGGATATGTCTTTAAGGATCTTTTTGGATTGGGAAAACCGACAAGTCCCAGCATGTCACTGGCAAGCTCTTTGGCCTCGCTGGAGCCGACCTTGCGATGGAGGCGCACGGCCTCGCAAATCTGATCACCGATGGTATGAAGAGGTGATAGGGAGCTCATCGGCTCCTGAAAAATCATGGAAATACGGCCACCGCGAATGGAACGCATTTCAGCACCCGAGCGATCCAGCATCGCGATATCAACGCGGGTTCCCGGCTTTTTCGGATCGGCAAAAACAATTGATCCGTTGGTGATCTGTGCCGATTTGGGCAACAACCCCATGATCGCCTGTGAAATGGTGGTTTTGCCAGAACCGGATTCTCCGACAAGGGCGACGGTTTCCTGCGCACCAATGCGAAAACTGACATTTTCGACCGCCTTGACCCGCATATGCGGCAAAACGAATTCGACTTTCAAATCGCGGATACGCAGAATATCGGTCATCTTCCCTCGCCAATGCCGCCTGCCCGACTTGATGCGGCTGCCTGGACCATTGTTTCGGCCTCGTCCATACGCATCAGATTGGTTCTTGTTATATCGTCGACCAGTAACTGGTTATCTTTGGCCCAATCCCGCGCAATTTCAAGCAGATCATCAAAACCGTCCAATGTTGATTCTGTGACGATTTTCGCATCCCCGGCCTGGAGGGTCAGTTCAAACCAGCCTTTCCTGCCATCGCGACGGGTAGAGAAATAACGCAAACGGAATTTGGAAAGTTCCGACCACGCAAATGCGGTTCCGCCGCGCAAGTTGCTGATCCGGATACCATATTCCGAAACATAAATCTTTGACTGAAACCGCATTAATGTGCGGGCAAAATAAAGAATGAACAAAAGCGCCAGCCCGGCTGCCGTCCACTGAATAATCGGCAGCATTTCGGGAATCAGGGCAATGACACCGCAAATCAGCAATCCGGCAACCGATTTCGCCATATCAGGTGCCATAAGCCGCGGCGGATATCCCATGATCTGAACATCACGATCACGCACACCGGCAGGCTTGACCGGATCGACTGTTTCGACACCGCCGGTTTCTTCGATAGGGCTTATTGCCATGGGAAAACTCCGGGAATTCGCAACCATTTGAGCGCTGCGTGCTCAAACGAAAACAGGTTTTCAAGAAATCGTGTTGTGGCGTCGTCATGAACCAGATGATGCGTCAGAAGCCCTGTGGGCTCGGCGGCGTCAACCAGCCCGGTTCGGCGGGCCGACAAATGCGCAATCATCGCCGTAATGCATTGGTCTTCGCCCGCAAACCCACGGGTACCGCGCCAGTCAATAACATCAACATGGGTATTGACCATCAGAAGGCCGGAAACGGGATATGCATCCGGTCTCGCATTAAACGTGCTGATGCCGCGCAGGCCAAGCGATGGCAAAGCCCGCATGACGTCATCGGCAATGCGGTTCCATGGCGGCACCATCACCGGCAGGAAACGATTGCCAAACTGGGATGACAGGATATCAAAGCCGCGGCGGATATCGGCAACGACCGTACCAATATCGCGAACATCGTCGAGTTCCTGCTTTTTTCGGCCAGCAGGCATATGATTGGTATGGGACCAGCCATGCTGGAAAACACGGGTATCAAGTGTTTCTGCCAGACGCAGCACCAGATCATGTTCAAGATCAGCCGGAATCACCGCAAGGGCCAAGGGAACGCGATAATCCTGTTCGAAGGCAAGCAACGTTTCAAGTGCCG
Source organism: Thalassospira permensis NBRC 106175 (assembly GCF_000714555.1). Taxonomy (NCBI): domain Bacteria; kingdom Pseudomonadati; phylum Pseudomonadota; class Alphaproteobacteria; order Rhodospirillales; family Thalassospiraceae; genus Thalassospira; species Thalassospira permensis. The sequence continues at coordinate 2,708 of NZ_AUNC01000009.1, forward strand.
ATGTAACGGCAACTGCGTCATCGTCGCGCCACCACATCGTGGCAATCCATTCTTCGGACTGCCACAGATCCAGCTCTGCGCGAAGTTGATCCCAGCTACTCATGCCTTCCCTCTTATTCTTTCTGCGAGTTTAGCCGCAGTTATCCCTGCCCCGTCCAGAGATATATCTAATTTAACAGGATTTTTCGCCCGATCTATTTGATTTGCCAAGGATTGTGGACTTAAATCATCGGGATCAAGCAACGACAGCACTTTCTTTCCTGCTAAAATAGCAGCGCGCTCACTTTGTTCGCTTTCACCGCCATCGGCGAATGGAACCATTACCGACGCGGTCCCCGTCGCCAGAACATCCATCAAGGTATTATAACCTGCCTGCGAGACGGAAACACAGGCATGTGCCATCCGTGCGCGGAAATCAGGCAAAAAGCGATGCAACGTGACCCCGGTCGGCAGGTTTTGCGCAAGGCGATGGAATGTGTTGGTCGGGAAATGCGGCCCCGTGACAATATCCCATGGCTGATCGGCAAACCGGCTTGAAAGCGGACGCGCAGTAATTGCAGCTTCAATCAGCGCAGCCCCGACCGCACCACCGCCAGCAGAAACAAGAACACCTTGTCGTTCGCCGCCCACGAACTCAGCTTTGGGCGCAACATAACCAGTATATTCGATCATATCAGCAATATCGCTGGCAAACGGAAAGCTACGCCCGAAACCAAAAAGCATCGGATCACCGTGAACCAGCACGTGGTCAAAATGACTGCGCGCAATATCGCGCATCCAGACTTCTTTTGACGGGTCAGATTTGCGAACCAGAAGGTCACGAACGGAACAGATACGGGGAATCCCCGCCTGCCCAGCCCGTTCCAGCAGCGGCAGTAATTCGAACCGGAAGGCCCGGCGGCCAAACGGGAACATTTCGATCATCAAAAGCTTGGGTGCCGCGGATTTGAACGCATCAAGCAATGCCTGTTTTCGCGCCTGCCTCCATGCCTCATTGACCGGATTTCCCGCCGCGTCGACCAATCCGGAAAAACCGCTATCGGCGGTTCGGCAAGGCGGCAGCTGGATCACATTATCGCTTCCGAAATCGAGTGCGGCATCGGGGATGCCACCGGTGACAACGGTTGTCTTGATGCCGAGATTTTTCAGTTCCGCATTGATCAGGGCGATACGGCGCACATGTCCGATACCAAGCAAATGCTGAACATATATCAGGATGTCAGTCATGAGGTTGTTCCGCCCCGTTCAAGCAGACGGCAATTAAGATCAACGACGCCAAGCCCGTCATCGGAAGACCATGAAAAGACATGAATGCTTTTCCAATCAAGCCTGTCAGGGATTTTTCCCATCATGTCCCAGCCACTTGCCGCAGCATAGACCGCACGAATAACACCCTTGTGGGTTACGACGCCAAAATCACCGTCACGATGCCCGGCCAAGGCGGCTTCGACCCGGGAAAGAACTTCACGAGGACTTTCGCCGCCTTCCGGGCGGAAGTCCCAACCACGGTCTTCATTTTCCTGCATTCTGGGGCCGAGTTGGCGGCGCAAGTCGGAAAGTTTTTTACCTTCCCAATCCCCCCAGTTCATTTCAATCCAATGTTCGTCAGGTGAAACACCCTCAATCGAAAGGCTATCGGCTGTTTGAATGGTCCGGATCAGCGGACTGACACGCCAAGGAACTTTGCGCCATTTTTCCGGTAATTGCAGGCGGCCATACTCATCAATGGTTTCGGGAAGCAACGATATATCGCTTTGGCCCTGGATACGTTTTTCCGTGTTCCACGCAGTAATTCCATGTCGCAACAGGGCAAAACGAAAGTTTCTCATCCCTGTTTCCGTTTCATGTGACTTCCCATCACGCCACTCAGGACAGCATCAAGCTTTTGGGCGGCGGCGGTGACGGTGTGCATCTGTTCGGCTTTTTGCGCGGCCGACTGCCCGATATCGCGCAATATGCTGTACCGATCCGATGCCAAGCATTCGGCTAGTTTGTCGGCAAAGGCATCAACATCCCCAACCGGCACCAGCCATCCGGTTTTGCCATCCGCTACAATGCCCGACACACCGCCACAGTCGCCTGCCAGAACAGGTAATGCTGCCGCCTGTGCTTCAAGTATTGCCATACCATAGGCCTCGTTGATCGCCGGCCATACAAACATGTCAGATCGCGCCAAAAGAATGCGCGTATGATCGGCATCGCAAAGACCGGCGAAATCAAGTTGATCGTATTTGATTGCGTGGAGTTCAAAGGCTGTCTCGACATCCGCGCGTGCGGGACCATCGCCGATCACCGTCAGATGCCAGTTCGTCACATTCCGCGCATTGAGCCTGCCGAGTGCGTTTGCCAGCAATTCGTAAGATTTCAGCTTGTCGCCCGGTCGCATCATGGCGGTTGTTACCAACTGAACCGGTTTATCCGGATCAATTTGGCCGCGATCAGCAGCATGCCAGTTTTCGGTATGGGTAAAGGGTGGCAGATAATGCAGCCGATCCTGACCGCATATTGGCGCAAGACATTCCATATCCGCATGATTAAGTGAAAACACCGCACCGGCACATCGCAAGGCATGTTCAACGGCTATATGGCTTTGCGCCCAGGGACCGGTTGCGCGTTTGGGGGCAAAGGATGCCTCGGCCACGACATAGGGAATGCCAAGGACATTCGCGATCACCGGGCCAATCCAGTCCGGGGCCTTGTAATAGAGATGATAGGTAAACCAGATATCGGGGCGTTTGCGTTTGCCGTTCTGATACTGCCGCAACAGCCGCGCGGTCAGCTTTGACGCCAGTTCGGCAATTTGCGCCTGACGCAGGATATTGCCATCGCCAACCCTGCTGCGCAGACGAGATGCGATATCAACTTTATGTCCGGCTTGCGAAAGCGCGTCACACAGAAGGCGCGCCATCAGGCGATCCCCCGATGGTGTCGGATGATCAATCGGCTTTAACGGTGCATAAAAGGCGATCTGCACGTTTGCCGTCCCCCTACTCCGCCGCCGGTTGGCCTAATGTGCTTTTATCGAAAGCCCGATCAGCGCCAAATCGACGCGCCAGTTCTTTCATCCCGGTATAGAACGAAAAATCGCGTCGGACGATTTCATTGCCCTTGCGCCCCATCTGGTCGCGCAAAGTCGGATTACTTATCAGTTCCGCCATTGCCAGGGACAGTAACTTTGGATCACGTTCGGGAACAAGTTTGCCATTCAGGCCATCCGTGATCAGTTCCGGTATTGCTGAAATTGCGGTCGAAACCGCGGCAAGCCCGCAAAGCTGGGCTTCCATCAGGACATTGGGCAATCCGTCACGATCACCATCCTTTTCCACCCGGCTTGCCAGCACGAACAGATCAGCAGACTGACAGGCTGCAATCACTTCCTTCTGGTCACGCGGCCCTTGCCAATCGCAATTATCGGCAATTCCAAGGTCCTCTGCGAGCGATTTATATTTATCGCCATTCCCGCCACCAATATGGACAAACCGCCAATGCAGATCTTTTGGCAAGTCAGCAAGGGCGCGTAAAAGGTCATCATAACCCTTTTTGCCAACCAGCCGACCAACCGACAGGATTGTCACCCGGTTATTGTCATCACGCCCGTCACGGGGGGACCGATCGGGCAGTTCTTCGGGGAACCGTGAAAAATCCAATCCATGATAAAGCAAATTCACTTTGGCCGGATCATCGGCAAGCTTTTGCATATGATCGACATTTGCCTTCGTGCAGGTCACCAGCCAATCCATATCAGCCAGCTTTTCACGCATGTCCCAATCTTCGCTGGTGTAGATATCCTTGGCATGCGCCGAACAACACCATGGAAGACCGCGAATGATCGCGGCATATCGCGCAACCGATGCCGGGGTGTGCAGGAAATGCGCATAGATGCGTGTGATATCGTTCGGCAGCTCCGCCGCCATTACCAATGCCTGGGCGAAACGACGGGCACGGTTCGGCGTGCGATCCCGGCGATAGTCCTGCCACCAGATGTTTCTGGCCCGACGATATCCCGGCATTTTGCGCGCCTTTAACCAGCCGCGAAACACGCGCATCGGTTCCTGATAAACATATTCTGGCAGGTAATCGATTTCAGCCATGATCCGTTCGTGGATCGGATGGCGTTTTTTATCGGTCGGATGACGCAGGGATACAATGCGATAAGGAATACCTGCCTGCTGAATACCAAGTATTTCCTGGGCAATAAAGGTTTCCGACAATCGTGGATAACCTTTCACCACGATTGCAAGCTTGTCGCATGACATCTGTTGTTATCCCGGAAAATCTTACTCGGCAGCAAGCTGCGGCGGCAGCCAGCGTTCAACCTGATCGCCAACACTATCAAGACCGCCCATCAGGTTTGGCACGGTCACATGCGACGGCTTTGGCTGATCAATCAGACTGCGAAGGGCCTCGGCCATTTGCATCGGGGGACGACCACCGTCCTCGGTCAGCATCTTGACCAGACCAAGCTTTTCGGCAGCCGACGCACGAACATATTGTTCAAGCCGCGGAACGGTTCGGGGCACAATGATTGCGGGTTTGTCAAAAGACAGAATTTCGCAGAAGGTATTGTATCCGCCCATCGCAATCACGCCAGCGGACCGATCCATCAACATTTCAACATTGGCATCAAAGGTGATGACCGAGAGCTTATCGATCTTTTCGGCGCGTTCCATGAACGCCTGCTGATCATTTGGTGCCATGAACGGGCCCAGCACAACAAGCGACGGAACCGGAATGTCAGGATCGGCTTCATAGGCACTGATAACCCAATCGACCAGATTAACCCCATCTCCACCGCCACCGGTGGTGACAAGGTAATAGGGTTCCTCAAGACCAAGCGCGCCGTGTTCCGGGGTTGGTTTGCGGGTGGCTGTACGCGGCAGATAGCCGGTATAGGTCATTTTTTCTTCGACACCCGGAGGCAAATCAATACCTTCAAGCGGATTGCAGATATCCTTGAGGCCATAGACCCAGATTTCATCGTAAAGATCGGCAAGGGCCGGAACGCATTTTTTGCGGTCCCATTCTTCGCGCAGATTAACCGGGTCATCCATCACATCGCGCAAGCCCATGACAAGGCGCGTGCGGCGATGGCGAAGCATTTGAAGTGTCGATTCAACTTCCCCGCGCAAACCAAGCGGCTCCTTGTCGACGATGAACAGATCAGGGTTAAACACGTCAGCGGTATGCTGAATGATGGATTCACGCATCGCCAGGGTCTGATCGACATCAATATTCAGGTTAAGTGACGTGTATTCACCATTCGAGAGCTTGATCACGCCCGGAATTCGCACAAAGTCGACTCGTGAACGAAATTCGAAACTGCCAATGATCGGCGATCCAGAAAGGATCAGCACAGATACATCGTCCCGACGCGAAACAAGCGCATGCGCAATGGTTCGGCAGCGGCGCAGATGGCCCAAGCCGAATGTATCGTGGCTATAGATCAGAACACGATAGCCGGTATTCCCCACGATCGACATATATCCGCCCGCTCTCGTAGTGTCCTTCGATACCTTCTCAACCCGATATAGGGTGACACGATATCGCCCGTTGGCAAGTATTTCCGTATTTTACGGTACTTAAAACCTGCCATCGGGCTATTGCTCTCATGCCGATGCGATATCTTGCAAGACTTTTTCGAGCAGGGCCTCGCGTTTTTCGTTGCTGTCGAGTGCGCGAAGTTTTTCCGAAAGCTCTGTAACACTATGGGCATAGCGGTTATGCCAGTCGTCCCGGGACATTTCGCCAGCCGGCAGGCGCGGTTTGAATTCGGCCTGTTTTGCCTGCCCGCGTTTGAGCATAACGGTGTCATCAAGCATCGGAAGGGCGATTTTGCTTTCTTCGATACCGGCATTAATCATCGCCTGCTGCAAACCGGCACGTGCGCCATCTTCACCATGGGTCAGGAAAATACGCCGCGATACCGGCATACGTTCTTTTGTCCAGCGCAGAAGCATGTCCTGATCGGCATGACCGGAATAGATATCAAGCGTTCTGATCCGGGCACGGACATCAATCTCGTCACCGTGAATGCGGACATGTTTTGCCCCGCCCTGCAACACACGACCAAGCGAGCCGGCAGCCTGGAAACCAACCATCAACACCGTAGATTCAGGGCGCCACAGATTGTTTTTCAGATGATACCGAATACGACCGGCATCGCACATGCCGCTTGCCGATAAAATGATCGCCCCGCTTTTAACCCGTGCCAGTTGCATGCTGGCTTCGGCATCGGGCACCATATGGAAATTGGGATGCGCCAAGCCACGAGCATCGTCATGAGACAGATGTTTGGCAAAAACCTCGGTTGCGCGCTGAGCCAGCGGGCTATCGACGAAAACATCCGCCTTGGGCAGCTTTCCACGGTTAAACAGGGTTGCCAGATCAACCAGCAATTCCTGCGTTCGGGCAACAGCAAAGCTTGGTATGACAAGGTTGCCGCCAGCCTGAATGGCAGCGCGAACTTCCACGGCAAGCATTTCACGACGTTCGGCGTCGCTGACTTCAGGACGGTTACGATCACCATAGGTCGATTCAACAAACAGATAATCGATGTTTTTCGGGCCTTCGGGGGCATCGTTAAACACCGCCTCTCCCGTGCCGATATCACCTGAAAACAGCAACCGCAAGGTGCGCGGTTCGCCGTCCGGTGCCTCGTCATCCACTTCGACCTCGATCGAGGCCGATCCCAAAAGATGCCCTGCATCCCAGTAGCGTGCCCGCAAACCCGGTAAAACTTCGCGCCATTCATGATAGTCGACAGGCTGCAAACGTTTGAGGGTCTTTTCCGCGTCTTCGCGGGTATAGATCGGGGTGACTTCCGGGCGGCCACGCCGGACATTGCGGCGATTAAGACGTTCGACCTCAGTTTCCTGAATATAGCCGGAATCAGGCAGCATGTAGGTCAGAAGATCGCAGGTGGGTTCGGTCGCGTAGATCGGCCCGTTAAAACCGGCCTTCACCAGTTTGGGAAGCAACCCGGAATGATCAATATGCGCATGGGTCAGAAGCACGCCTCGAATATCCGCAGCCTTGAACGGAAAAGCTCCATAGTTCAGTTCGCGAACCGTCTTGCTGCCCTGAAACATGCCGCAATCGACAATGATATCACCACCGTCGGTACGCAGCAGATAACACGAACCGGTAACGCCACCCGCAGCCCCGCAAAAAGTAACTGATACAGTCATCTGCTTTCCACCCTTAATCCGTTGTTTTGTTATACATCTGCGAAAAAAGGCAGCAAATCCATGATCTGGATCAGTTTTTAAAACGCCTGCAAACCACCGAAGGGCAAATAAAGCACGCGATCACCCTTTTTAACCTGTCCGCAATCCTCGGCGATTTCAATCAGGCCTTCTGCCCACACCATCGAGGATAACATACCGGAACTTGCCGAATGATAAGGTATGGCAACCCATTGACCATCATCATCCTGCACAAGACGGGCACGCAACCATTCACGGCGCCCGGTACCACGACTGAAATCAAATCCGGCAGTTGCGGGCAATCGCACGGGGGCACAAACCTGATCAGCAGCCCCCATCATATGCAAAAGCAATGGCACGGCATAAAGCAGGCCTGACACCATCACCGAAACAGGATTGCCAGGCAAACCAATAACCACACAATCCCCGATACGGCCTCGCATCAAGGGCTTTCCGGGTTTGATTGCCAGTTTCCACGCCTGAATTTCGCCAAGGCTATCCACGACGGGTTTAAGCAGATCGGCCTTGCCAACCGAAACCCCACCCGACGTCATGATGACATCATGGGTTTGAGCCGCATCCTTCAAGGCCGTTTTCAGAACGTCGAAATCATCAGCCAGAAGACCGAGATCGGTGACCCTGCACCCGCAAGCGCGCAGCATACCGATCATGGCAAACCGGTTGGAATCGTAGACGCCACCGGCTGGAAGTGGATCGCCCGGCCTTGCCAGTTCATCCCCGGTCGAGAAAACGGCAACTGATAATGGTCTGGAAACCGGCAGGGACTGATACCCCTGCCCGGCCGCGACTGCGATATCTTGTGGGCGCAGACGTTTACCGGCTGGCAGGACAACCATACCGGTTGCAACATCTTCACCGCGCCGACGGATATGTTGATGCAGACGGGTTTTGGCGATCACGTCCTGCGGGATGGTCAAAAGCGTTTCATCGGCATTGGCCGTGATATTTTCCTGAATGATGATGCAATCCGCACCATCAGGAATGGAGGCCCCGGTCGCAATGCGGATTGCCTGCCCGCGCGGGATTTCTCCGGCAAAATGATGACCTGCCAGTGATACGCCGCCCACAATGATTTGTGCATCCGACGCCCCGACAAATTCCTGCAAATCGGCATGACAAAATGCATATCCGTCCATCGCCGAATTATCAGCAGACGGAACATCGACCCTGGCAACGATATCCTTGCGCAGGATTGCGCCATAACAATCAGAAAGTGGTGCCTCAATCACCGGGGCGCGAACAGCCACGTCGTTAAACGCAATACGCAGTGCATCTTCCAACCGGGTCAGGCCCGGTTGATGGCAAAGGTCGGTCTTGGCAGGATTTTTTTGCGACGTGGTCATCGGCAGCCTGTCGAATTTATCGGGATCATATAGCAGCGATAGTGGTCCGCCGGAACAGGAACGTCAATGGGGCGAAGATGCACTGCCATGCCCGGGGCGGGACCGAGAAATTGCACGGCTGAGCATAACCACCGGCACGACGCCGACAATGACGATGGTCAAGGCACCTAGTGCGGCCTGCTCGATCATTTCGTCCTTGGCAAACTGATAGACATGCGTTGCCAGCGTTTCAAAATTGAACGGCCGCAGGATCAGTGTCGCCGGAAGTTCTTTCATCGCATCAACAAAAACCAGAACCGCAGCGGCAAGAATACCGCCACGTACCATCGGGAAATGAATACGTTTCAACGTACCCCACGGGCTTTCCCCCAATGTCCGGGCGGCGTCATCCATACTTGGCCGGACCTTGCCAAGGGCGGCCTCGATCGATCCATAAGAAACAGCCATAAACCGCACGGCATAGGCAAACACGATGGCAAAGACCGTACCGCTAAGAAGCAGACCGGTTGAAATCCCGAATGTTTCGCGCATCACGGCGTCAACAGCATTATCAAACCTTGCGAATGGAATCAGAACCCCGATTGCAAGAACTGCCCCCGGCACGGCATAGCCAACCGACGCCATGCGGATGCATAACCGCAAAAGCGGCTGCGGGAAAAGCCGCAGGGCATATCCCAGAAACACAGCACATCCGACCGCAACAAAGGTCGCAAGACCAGCAACCAGAAGGCTGTTGCCCGCATATTCAAAGAAGTCCGATGTCCAGCTTTGGTCAAAATAGCCAACGGAGTAATAGATCAGCACCAGCGACGGGATCACGAAACCCAGCACAATCGGCAGAACACAAACCGCCAGTGCAAAGAACTTGGCGACCGGGCCAAGCTCGTAGCCCGGTAATTCCTGAAAACGATTGGTTGTGTCGTGGAAGCGCTGGCGACGACGCGAATAGCGTTCGGCCACGATCAGGACAATCACAACCGCAAGCATGGTCAGCGCAATCTGCGCCGCCCCACCGGCATTTCCCATACCAAGCCAGACGTTGAAAATACCGGCGGTCAGGGTATGAACCGCAAAGAAATCGATGGTGCCGAAATCATTTAGCGTTTCCATCAACGCAATGACCACCCCAACCACGATGGCAGGCCGCGCCAATGGCAAGGCAACGGTCACAAACGAATTCCACGCCGAACGCCCAAGAACGCGCGCAGCTTCAAGGACACAGACCGATTGCGCCAAAAAGGCAGCCCGGGCCAGCATGTAAACATAAGGATACAGCGTCAGGCTGAGCACCAGAATTGCCCCGCCCTTGGTCCGGATATCGGGGAACCAGTAATCGCGCGCCGATTGCCAGCCAAAAATTTCGCGCAACAGACGCTGAAACGGCCCGGCATATTCCAGCAGATCGGTATAAACATAAGCAACGATGTAGGCCGGAACCGCCATCGGCAGCAGCATTGCCCATTCAAAGAACCGTTTGCCCGGCAGGCGGCACATCGTTACGACCCATGCCGCCGACACACCGATCAATGTTACACCAACACCGACGCCCAGCATCAGAATGCCGGTATTTTTAAGGTATCGGGGCAACATGGTTGATGCCAGATGGGGCCAGATATTTTCGGTGGGGAACAGTGCCAGATAGACAACCGCAATCAACGGCGTCGCCACAAGAAGCGCTATAATGAACGCCCCGGCCAACCAAAGACCTGATTGGCCGCGCGGCAACCACCGCATCGAGGTTCCAAGCGACCGTTCGCGCAACGGATCAAGCGTTTCGGTCACGGCCGACGGCCGGATATCGCGATCATCTTTGGTCTGACAGGAATTGTTCACGCGAAGAATGCCCTATTCGTTAAAGCCGACTTCGTCGATCAGACGAATGGCGGCGCCACGATTGTTGGCAACTTCGTTAAGCGGCAGCGTGTCGGATTTGAAAGTTCCCCAGGAACGGACCATTTCCGACCATGCCACCCCCGGCTTGACCGGGTATTCAAAATTGACGTCAGCATACATATGCTGCGCTTCGTCCCCCGATAGGAATTCGACCAGCTTGATCGCATTTTCCTTGTTGGGTGCATTCTTGATCAGCGCAACGCCCGAAATATTCACATGCGTACCGCGGTCACCCTGATTGGGGAAAACAATCCGGACATCCTTGGCGGCATCGGCTTTGTTCGGATCATCAAGCATCTTGCCGTAATAATAGGAATTGCCGATTGCCAGATCACAAACACCCTGCGATACGGCCTCAATCTGGTCGATATCGGCCCCTTGCGGTTTGCGCGCAAGATTGTCTTTCAGTCCCTGAAGCCAGGTTTTTGTGTATTCCTCGCCATGATGGGCAATCATCGAGGCCACCAGTGCGATATTGTAAACATGCATTCCAGAACGGACACAAATGCGCCCCTTCCATTCCGGATCGGCAAGTTCTTCGTATGTCGAAATGGCGTCGGGCTTCACACGATCAAGCGACGTATAAAGAACACGTGCACGAGTGGTCAGACCAACCCACAGATGGTCCTGATCACGGAATTGTTCGGGGATATTGGCATCGATCACATCGCTTTGAAGCGGTGTTGCGATATCGGCATCAACAGCATCCTGGATGCGCCCGATATCAACCGTCAGCAAAAGATCGGCCGGACTGTTGCGGCCTTCATGTTTGATACGTTCGACCAGACCGCTTTGCGAAAACAGCGTATTGACCCGGATGCCGGTTTCCTGAGTGAATTGTTTGAACATCGGTTCAATCAGGAAAGGCTGGCGAAGCGAATATACATTCACCTCCTCGGCAGCATTCGCTTGAAATGCCGTCAATCCGACCACCGCGCCCATAATGCCAAAGACCTTGTTGCGCAGTGAAGTCATCTTGAATCTCCTGAAATGGTCGCAAAGCGCTGGGGCAAGTAAGAATGATTTGTACTCGCTGTCGGGGAAATTAAAGGGCTGCTACCCTGTTTTGCAAGAGCCAATAGAACATAACCGCCTTGTCCATGTCGGTTTGCGCCGCAGAATTGCCGGGTTTACAGACATAAAAAAAGGGACGGTAATGGTTACCGCCCCTTTCCGGAATGATTCGAAAACCGAAAATTCGTTTATTCGTTGTATCCCACTTCATCGATCATGCGTACGGCATCCGCACGCAGACGCGCAATTTCAGACAACGGCAGCTCATCAGCCTTGAACGTGCCCCACGACTTCACATAGTCGGACCATTCAACACCCGGCTTGACCGGATATTCGTAATTCACTTCGGCATAGATTTTCTGTGCCTCGTCACCCGAAAGGAATTCCATCAGCTTGACAGCGTTTTCCTTGTTCGGGGCACCTTTGATCAGGGTCATGCCGGAAATGTTCATCGACATGCCGCGGTCATTCTGATTGGGGAAGATAATATTTACCGATTCCGCCCATGCGCGCTGTTCCGGGTCATCAAGCATCTTGCCGTAGTAATAGGTATTGGCAATCGCGACATCGCATTCGCCCTCCTTGATCGCCTTGACCTGACCACGGTCATTGCCCTGTGGCTTGCGTGCAAGGTTTGCTTTCAGCCCTTCGAGCCATGTTTTGGCTTCTTCTGTGCCGTGATGCGCAATCATCGAAGAAACCAGCGCGATATTGTAATCATGCGTACCAGAACGGGTACAAACGCGGCCCTTCCATTTCGGATCGGCAAGATCTTCGTATGTGGCAATTTCGCCCTCAGTCACACGGTCTTTCGATGCATAAAGAGCGCGACCACGCTGGGTCAGCGCGAACCACTGATCATTTTCATCGCGCAAGTGGGCCGGAATATTTGCTTCCAGAACATCACTATTGACGGCGTCGGTGACACCGGCATCGACGGCTTCCTTGATGCGGCTGATATCGACGGTCATCAGGACATCCGCCGGGCTGTTTGCACCTTCCTGCTTGATCCGCTCAACCAGACCTTTTTCCGCGAAGATCACATTGACCTTAACTCCGGTTTCCTTGGTGAAGCTCTCGAACAAGGGCTCAACAAGGAAAGGCTGGCGCAGGGAGTAGACATTCACTTCCTGCGCAGAGGCGGCCGAAGCCGTAACGGCGGCAGCACCCAACACCGTGCCACAGATGATTCTCCTGATATCCATCGAAACGTTTCCCTTGAATTCTTTTCACCACGACATGCGTTTGCAAGTCACTTGCAACCAACACAAGCACTAATCGCAAATGATTCGCAATTCAATACAGATCACACAAAACGATCCCGTCGGTGTGAAACGTTTCACTTTACCGAAACCGGGATATCTTAAAGCAGATTGAATGATCCGGCGCTTGAAGCCTGCCAGGCGTCGAGGAATTCCTGATAAGCCGGGATATCCCCTGCCCGTTCCTCAAGCCATGCGACGGTCAGATTGATGGCGTGATTATAACCGTCATGGTCGCTTAATCCGGTGTGAAGAACATAGCGCAGATAAAGAAGATAGGTGTTGAGAACATCCGTTTCGCAGTAACGACGAATGCCTTCAATCTCGCCATTGTCATACATGTCCGAAACTTTGCTACCATCAACGCCGGTCTTGCCCGGAAGATCAAGGGCGGCACAGACCTCGTTCATTTTGGTTCTTGCGGACGCACCATAGTCGGAAAGAACTTCGGCAAGGTCGCAATGCCAGTTTGGCGCATAACGCGACGTATAATTTTCCCACTTGTTGGCGGATTGGTGTAACCACCGCGCACTCACCCCATGCTTCATCGCGCGATATTTTAAAACTGGCAGATCAAACCCGCGCCCATTGAAACTAACCAGTCTGGGGTAAATCTTTCCACAATAATCAAAGAACCCCCTCACTAAATCTTTTTCCTCGCTTGTCAATTTCCCGCCTGACCGAAGCTCTTCTATTTCATATGTCTCAAGATTTCCGTCGCGTTGGATCGTGGCGCGCAGGAAACTGATCGCGACAACCTTGTGAAACGGCTGGCGCGGGAAACCGTTTCGACCATCGGTGATATCAAGATGATATTTTTCCAGCATCTCGCGGCCTGTTGCCGGATCAGGTGCGGTTTCGCCGGTCAATTGTGGCAGAACATCGATATCGGGAACGGTTTCGATATCAAAAACAAACAGACTGTCATGCGTCATGGTGACCCCCGGCGAAAATGCGTTTGGCGCAGCATAAACATGCCACAGGAAAGTTTCACGAACTTCCGGTCAAAATTCCACCCCCGCAATCGTAAATACACTGACATCTCCTGACATCGTTGTCAGGAGGAGCGTTTTAGACTGCAACCCATCATGGCACATCACAAGTCCGGCAAATGTCGGCAAGCAGGGTTGCGTCATCTTTGGGCCCGAGGTTAAACTTTGACCTACCTGTATCAGGGGCAAAGTCCAGTCAGGGGACCAAATGAACAACCACTGGTGACATGACGGCATCCAACCGTCGGACATTGCATTTGATGCGCTTCCGGACCGTAGAAGATAATCAAAGGGAAAAATGATGAACATCCTGCCTACCGGAGCCGCAATGCTTATGGCCGCTGGCCTTGCATTTTCCACGCACACAAGCGCACAGGCACAAGATGCCAGTTGCGAGATTGATCGCCCGGTGATGTTCGCCGGGCTGAATTATGACAGCGCGCTTTTCCACAATGCTGTCGCGCGCTTTATCATTGAAAAGGGTTATGGCTGCCAGACCGACGCCCTGCCCGGTGATGTGATTCCGCTTTTGACCGGTGCGGGTAAAGGCGACATCGACGTTGTCATGGAAATCTGGCGCGATAACGTGGCAGACGCATGGAAAAAGGCAGAGGCCGCCGGAAATGTTACCCAAATCGGGGTGAATTTCGATGATGCGGTCGAAGGCTGGTTCGTGCCGCGTTATGTGATCGAAGGCGATAAGGAACGCGGGATCGAGCCGATGGCGCCCGATCTGAAGTCGGTCGATGATCTGCCCAAATACGCCAAACTGTTCGAAGATGCCGAAGAACCGGACAAAGGCCGCTTTTACAATTGCCCGGCGGGCTGGGTTTGCGAAAAGGTCAATTCGGCGAAACTCGTGGCCTATGGCCTTGATGACAGCTTCACCAACTTCCGCCCGGGCACCGGTGCGGCGCTTTCTGCGGCAATCGCCTCTGCGCACAAGCGTGGCGAGCCAGCACTTTATTACTATTGGGGGCCGACATGGGTGATGGGTCTTTATGACAGCTATCGCCTTGAAGAACCGGCCTATGATCAGTCGATCTTCGACAAGCTGAAAACAGATCCAAACCCGAAAAAAGCCACGGCCTATCCCGAAAGCACGGTTACGGTCGGGGTTAATACGGAATTCATGAAATCAGCGCCCAGACTGATCGAATTCCTGACGCATTATGAAACCAGCAACGCCATGGTTTCGGAAATGCTGGCCTATATGCAGGAAAACGAAGAAAAGCCCGAAGATGCAGCACTTTATTTCCTGAAAGAAAAGCCGGACGTTTGGAAAGCCTGGGTGCCGGAGAAAGTGGCAGAGCGGGTTGAGGCCGCGCTTTAAAAACAGGTAGCAACCTGATCGCAATGCGGTCTTGCAAATATTGATCACGGGGCAGATTTCGATCTGCCCCTTTTTGCTGCGCCTGCAAAATTGGTTAGGGGTGGAAACAATCGAGGCAATCCGGATTGCCCCATTCTAGTCCACGGAAAACCGGTCGTATCCGGTCGGCGGCCTAGGGTCGACTTCTTCGGTATCCATCAGGCGGGCAACATGCTGCAATGAGGTCAGGATACGGCTGCGTTCGTTCATATCAAGCATTTCATAGCGCTGCATGAATTCACCATCCATCAGCGGTGGCGTATCGCTCAGTACGGCAAGCCCCTTGTCGGTAAGGCGACTATTGACCACCCTCTTGTCATCCGCGTTGCGGGCCCGCTCGATAAAACCGCGATCTTCAAGCCGGTTCAGGATCGTCGTAACGGTTGCCTGACTAAGCGAGACGTGCCGCGAGATTTCCTTGACCGTCACCGCCCCCAATTCTTCGATTGCCAGAAGCACGACAAGCTGCGGAACAGTAAGACCACAAACCTTCATTACATGTTTTGAATGCAGATCGGTTGCACGAATGATCTGCCTCAGCGCGACCAGAACATCGAGAAACTCTCTTCTTTTCTGCTGATCCGTGATCATACGCGCCGTTCTCCCTGTCATGTTATCGGGCCAACTTAGCGCCATTATAATTTGACATCAAATGTTTTGATCTGTAACTATCAAAACACAGAATGTGACGAAATTGGGGGAGCAGGCGCGATCCGGCGCAAAGATCACACCTGTCTCGACATGACATTTTCAATGGATGACATCGCGCGGTTTCCGCACCCCGGGATCGACGACGCTTGTTGTCCGACAACAACAAATGACAAGGGCCAATGACCGATAAAATCGTTGTAAAGGACCTTTATAAAGTCTTTGGCGACCGTCCTGATCAGGCAATGCAGATGATCAATGACGGGATCGACAAAGCCGAAATTTTTGACAAAACCGGACAAACCGTCGGGGTTTGCGGCGCCAGCTTCACCGTCCGTCAGGGCGAGATTTTCGTTGTGATGGGGCTTTCGGGATCCGGAAAATCGACACTTGTTCGCCTGCTGAACCGTTTGATCGAGCCGACGTCGGGCCAGGTTCTTTATGACGGCACCGACATTGCCGCCATGAATGACGAGGAATTGCGCGAATTACGCCGCAGGGACATGTCCATGGTATTCCAGTCCTTTGCACTGATGCCCCATATGAGCGTCGTCGAAAATGCAGCATTTGGCCTAGAATTGGCGGGTGTTGCCGAAAACGAACGCCATGAGCGCGCCCTGAATGCGCTTGATCAGGTCGGACTGAAAGCACAGGCCAATTCATACCCCGATGAACTTTCGGGTGGCATGCAGCAGCGCGTCGGCCTTGCCCGTGCCCTTGCCAACGACCCATCCGTTATGTTGATGGACGAAGCATTTTCCGCCCTTGATCCGCTGATCCGTACAGAAATGCAGGACGAACTTCTAACCCTGCAACGTGAACACAAGCGCACCATCATCTTCATCTCGCACGATCTGGATGAAGCGATGCGCATCGGTGACCGTATCGCGATCATGGAGGGCGGCATTGTCGTTCAGGTCGGAACGCCTGAGGAAATCCTCAACAATCCGGCCAATGACTATGTCAAATCGTTCTTCCGCGGTGTTGATGTCTCAACAATTCTTACGGCCAAGGATATCGTCGTAAAACGCCAGGTTACTGTGATCGAACGCGAAGGCGTTGGCCTTAAAACAGCCCTTAACCGCCTGCGTAACGAAGACCGCGAATATGGCTATATCGTTGGTGACAAGCTTGATTTCCACGGGA
Source organism: Thalassospira permensis NBRC 106175 (assembly GCF_000714555.1). Classification (NCBI taxonomy): domain Bacteria; kingdom Pseudomonadati; phylum Pseudomonadota; class Alphaproteobacteria; order Rhodospirillales; family Thalassospiraceae; genus Thalassospira; species Thalassospira permensis. Next base: position 19,604 of record NZ_AUNC01000009.1, read on the forward strand.
TCATTTCCGTCGACAGCGTCGATCAGGCGATCAAATCAGGTGCCGACAAACTTTCAGCAGCTTTCCTGCCTGATATCGAAGCCGTTTCCCATGACACCCAGCTTTCTGACCTGATCGGAACCGTGGCACATACACCGTGCGGCGTGCCGGTCGTCAATGAAAACGGCAAATATCTTGGCGTAATCAACAGAGCCAATCTTTTGGCGACTCTCGACCGCGAAGGAGATGGCGCAAATGGCTGATAACAGCAATCCGTGGGGTGCTGCCACCGATACCGGCGCGGCAGATGCAGCAAAAGACGCAACCACATCAGGTGCCGCTGATGCAGCCCGGAACGGCGCGTCCAATCCATGGGGTGGCGGTGACGCTTCTGACACGGCAGGAGACTGGCTTTCGAATGCCGCCCCTGCCCCGGAACATCATTTTGATATCCTTCATCCGTTTCAGGATGCGGTCATTCCACTTGATATCTGGGTCAATCATGGGCTGGAATGGGTCGTCGATAACTTTCGCAGCGTCTTTCAGGCGATCCGCTGGCCGATTGATGCGGTCCTATCGGGTGTCGAAACTGGGTTGCAGGCAACACCAGCCATCGTTGTCATTCTGATCCTGTCATTGATTGCGTGGCAGTTGGCCGGTCGTCGCCTTGCGATTGGTACTTTGATTTCGATGATTGCCGTTGGTCTGATCGGTGCCTGGTCAGAAGCCATGGTGACATTATCATTGGTTATAACATCGGTTCTGTTCTGCGTGGTCCTGGGCCTGCCGACCGGTATCTGGCTGGCACGCAATGAACGGGCAGCAAATACGGCACGCCCCGTCCTTGACGCAATGCAGACAACACCTGCGTTTGTTTACCTTGTGCCTATCGTGATGCTGTTTGGTATTGGCAACGTTCCGGGCGTGGTGGTGACCATCATCTTTGCCCTGCCGCCACTGATCCGCCTGACTATTCTGGGTATCCGTCAGGTGCCCGGCGATCTGGTCGAAGCGGCTCGTTCCTTTGGCGCCAGCCCGAAACAGCTTCTGTTCCGTGTTCAGCTTCCACTTGCCATGCCGACAATCATGGCAGGTGTGAACCAGACCTTGATGCTCGCCCTTTCGATGGTGGTGATCGCCTCGATGATCGCTGTTGGCGGCCTTGGTCAGATGGTTTTGCGCGGCATTGGTCGCCTTGACATGGGTCTAGCCACAGTTGGCGGTGTCGGGATTGTCCTTCTGGCCATCGTCCTTGACCGCATGACGCAGGCGCTTGGTCAGGATAGCCGCAGCAAGGGCACCCGTCACTGGTACGAAAGCGGCCCGGCCGCACTTATCCGTTCCCTTATGGGCAAGAAATAGCCGGCACGCCGGTTTGAAAACAAGGGCAGAAAACTGCTCCAATCAATCAACAAGGAGAAGCTAATGACGATCCTGAAGAAACTTTCCACCGGTGCAGCCATTGCTGTGACCAGCTCGTTTCTGATCAGCGGCACTGCTTTTGCCGACAACATGAAACCTGGCGAAGGCGTTGAAGTTCAGCCGCTTAAAAGCTCGATCGCCGAAGAAACATTCCAGACCGTTCTGGTAATGAAGGCGCTTGAAGAGCTGGGCTATGACGTCAATGACATCCAGGAAATCGAATATGCTGCGGGCCACGTTGCCATCGGCAATGGCGATGCGACCTTCCTAGCCGATCACTGGAACCCGCTGCATGCCGATTTCTACAAGGCTGCTGGCGGTGACGAGAAAATCTATCGCGAAGGTGTATATTCACCGGGCGCGTTGCAGGGTTACCTGATCGACAAGAAAACCGCTGATGAATACAACATCACCAATATCAGCCAGTTGTCCGATCCGGAAATCGCCAAGATTTTTGACAATAACGGCGACGGCAAAGCTGATCTTGCGGGCTGCAACCCGGGTTGGGGCTGTGAAGGTGTGATCGAACATCACCTTGATGCCTATGGCCTGCGCGACACGGTGGCCCACAATCAGGGTTCCTATTCGGCGATCATCGCCGATACCATCACCCGTTATAAGGCTGGCGAGCCGATCCTGTATTACACTTGGACCCCTTATTGGGTTTCGGGCGTTCTCGTACCGGGCAAAGACGTTACCTGGCTTCAGGTTCCGTTCTCGTCGCTTCCGGGTGAAAACAAGGAAGCCGATACCGCCCTTCCGGACGGTTCGAACTATGGCTTCCAGGTGAACAACCAGCAGATCATCGCCAACAAGGCATGGGCCGAAGAAAACCCGGCTGCAGCGAAACTGTTTGCGATCATGGAACTGTCAGCCAACGATATCTCGGCCCAGAACCTTCGCATGCGCGATGGTGAAAAGTCGGCCGAAGACATCAACCGTCATGCCGATGCCTGGATCAAAGCCAACCAGGCGAAATTCGATGGCTGGCTTGAAGAAGCACGTAAAGCTGCGATGTAATCGCGTTAAGGCTTTGAAGCTTTAACGTCTTTGACGTGAAAACAGCCCGCCTGAATGGGGCGGGCTGTTTTATTATCAGTTCCTGACGCAAAAAACTGTCAGGAGATGTCAGTCCCTCAAGCAATTAATCGTGCGCAGGCGGGATCATATTGCTAGGCTCCTACGTTCATTGGTTTTCTGAACACAACCGGCCGGACGCACACGATGTTTCCAGAACAATTGAATGTGCCCTTGGGCAAATGGGTCAATCGCTTTGTCGACTGGCTGGTGGTGAACTATGGCGATGCGTTTGAAGCGTTTGCCGACAGCCTGCTGACAATTCTGGTCTGGCTTGAACAAATCCTGCGCGGAACGCCTTGGTGGATCGTGGTGATCGCGGTTGCGGTCATCGGATTTCATGCCAGCCGCAACTGGAAAATTGCCGCCGGACTGGCAATCGCAATGATTGCCATCGGATCGCTGGGGCTTTGGGACAAGGCTATGCAGACCCTTGCCCTGATGATCGTGGCAACGTCACTTTCGGTGATCATCGGCGTTCCGGTCGGTATTGCGATGGCGATGTCAAACCGGCTACGCGCCGTAATGCTGCCGATCCTTGACACCATGCAGACCATGCCAAGCTTTGTGTATCTGATCCCTGCCCTGATGCTGTTTGGGCTGGGCAAGGTACCAGCTATCCTTGCAACTGTGATTTACGCGGCCCCGCCGGTAATCCGTCTGACCGATCTGGGCATCAGGCTGGTCGATGCCGAAGTTCTTGAAGCATCCCGGTCATTCGGAGCCAGCCGCAAGCAAATCCTCTGGAAAGTGCAACTCCCCCTCGCCCTGCCCAACATCATGGCCGGGATCAATCAGACGACAATGATGTCGATCTCGATGGTGGTGATTGCATCCATGATCGGTGCGCGCGGCCTTGGTGAACAGGTATTGATGGGCATCCAGCGCCTTGATGTTGGTGCGGGTATGGAGGCCGGTATTGCGATTGTGCTTCTGGCGGTTGTGTTTGACCGGATCGGTCAGGCTTATGGCAGACGGTCCCAACGCAGTCACAAGGCGGAGGAAAAGCCATGAGTTATATTGAAATCCGCAATATTTTCAAAATCTTCGGCCCGGATCCGCAAACAGCACTTAAACTGGTGCAAGACGGTGCCGATAAGGATGAAATCCTTGCCAAGACCGGCCATACGGTCGGCCTGCATGATGTATCACTCTCTGTCGAACGGGGTGAAACATTTGTGGTTATGGGGCTTTCGGGGTCAGGAAAATCAACCCTGATCCGGCATCTGAACCGCCTGATTGATCCGACGTCAGGCGAAGTCCTTTTTGACGGCACCGATATCCTTGCCATGAGCATCAGTGAATTGAATGCATTTCGGCGCAAAAGGCTTGGCATGGTGTTTCAGCGCTTCGGGCTTTTGCCCCACCGCAGTGTGATCGACAATGTCGGCTATGGTTTGGAAATTCAGGGGAATGATCGCAAACCACGCGAAGATGCGGCTCGCAACTGGATCGAACGGGTCGGCCTTGCCGGATACGAAGATAAATTCCCCGATCAGCTTTCAGGCGGCATGCAGCAGCGCGTGGGCCTTGCCCGTGCTTTAACAACCGATCCCGAAGTCCTTCTGATGGACGAGGCATTTTCAGCCCTTGATCCACTCATCCGCAATGACATGCAGGATGAGTTGATGAAACTTCAGGGCGAGCTTCATAAAACCATCGTGTTCATTACCCATGATCTGGACGAGGCACTTAAGCTGGGCGATCGGATTGCGATCCTGAAGGATGGCAAACTCATTCAGGTCGGTCGACCCGAAGAAATCATCATGCAGCCCGCTGATGCGTATGTACGTGCCTTCACCCGCGATGTGAACAGATCACGGGTACTGCGTGCCCGTACCTTGATGCAGCCCGTTGCAAATGGCAGCGACGTCAATGCGGGTTGGCCCAGGATTGCCGGGGACATGCGCCTTGAAGATATCCTGCCCGTCGCACTGGCGACCGAGGGATCAATGGCCGTGATTAACGACAGGCAAGAAACGGTCGGCATCTTAAGCAAACAACAGGTGATTGCAGCACTGGCCGCATAATTTTTTGATTAGAGGCTTCTAATTGCTTGATAAAATCCTTATATTCATACGAATACAAGCGATAATATCGGGCAGGAATTCAGTCTCATGGCACTTCGTTGACCACCGGAACCCAAAACATATTGCATGTCGTGTGCGAAAGCGACCGCACGGCTTTGATACCGGTATCCCTGCTTGGTTTTGACATTCGGGTCTCGTCCATTGCTGATAAAATTCCGCTGGATGCGCAAACCATCGTTCTGGATATCGATCTTGCGAAGGCCGATAATATCACCAAGCTGACAGCGTTTCGCAAAACGGCTCCTGCCCGCTGCAAACAGATTTTCGCGATCACCAAAGGCAACCTGCAGGAAGAATTGCAGGCGACCACTCTTGGCGCGCGCAAGACAACGCACAAACCGTTAAACGATGTCGGGCTGGCAAAGATTATCGAAGACATTCGCGAGGCGGAGGGCATATTTACCCCGACAGCGACCAAAGCGATAAACGCAGCAGCAAAGACACTTGAAAAAACCTTCACCCAGTTCGGAGCAAACAGGCCCGTCGACCTTGACGAAGTTGCGGCAACCGGCGAGGAAGTTGCAAAAACCATTGGCGATGTCGGTGTAAATGAATGGCTATCGACGGTGCGGGCCTATCACCAGACAACCTTCCAGCACATCCTGATCGTAACCGGTCTTGCCTGCTCGTTTGCTACTGCAATGGGAATGCGGCGCGGCGATATCGAAAAGCTGACCATCGCCGGATTGCTGCATGATATCGGCAAGGTCGATATCCCGGCTGCAATCCTTGATAAGCCGGGAAAATTAACCCCCGAAGAGTTTGACGTCATCCGTACCCATCCCTTGGCGGGTTACCGGTTCCTTTCCCGGCAAGGCGGCATTGACGAAGACGTTCTGGATGCCATCCTGCATCATCATGAATTCCTGAACGGCACTGGCTACCCTGATGGCCTGTCAGGTGACCAAATTCGCGATCTGACCCGTATTCTGACCGTTTGCGATATCATGGGTGCGCTGCTTGAACGGCGATCCTACAAAGAACCCTTCAGCGTCACAGAATCTTTATCCATCCTTTTGCAAATGGCCAACGACGGCAAAGTGGAAAAGGTCCTCGTGCACGCCCTGGGCAGGACGCTTGAAAAGAACATCAACGCAATCAACGATAAAATCCCGGACGAAAGCCTGATTGCGCTGGCCCCGCTATATCAATCACCCGTCGACGCGTGATAACGCCCGATATCCCCGGCAAGAGCATGATGCGCCGCCGCCGCACGCGCAACATCAACTGAAAACAGTTCGATCAATGCGGGCTGCGCTCTGTCTTTTTCCGATAGTACGGGCTGCTGACCAAATAATTCCCAATCGATCTGAAGATCAGGGTCATTCCACGCGATCCCACGGTCATTTTCAGGGCTGTAATAATCCGACACCTTGTAAATCACGGTGGTGTCGGGCCGCATGGTACGGAAACCATGGGCAAATCCCGGCGGTATCCATAGCTGATACCAGTTTTCCGCCGACAGTTTGATCTTGATATGCTGCCCGAAAGTCGGTGAATGCGGTCGGATATCAACGGCGATATCCATGATCTCCCCTGTTGTCACCCGGACCAGCTTACCCTGAACATGGGGTTCAGATTGGTAATGCAAACCACGAATGGTGTTGATCGGTTTACTGATGGACTGGTTTTCCTGCACGAGTGTTACATCGCCAATTGCCGCACGAAATTCATCCTCGCGGAAGGTTTCGGCAAATGTACCACGCGGGTCACGATGACGGTTGGGGACAAAAAGCACCGGCCCGTCAATGTCAAAACGATCAAATTCCATGGCCTTATCCTTTTACTTCCTGATGGAAACGGGAAAACTTACCAACTGTCGCGGCACCCGCCACTTCCCGTTATGAGGCTTTGGGATCAAACGCACGAACACGAGGCTGGCCTCGTCATCCACAGTGCTAAAAAGCCGATCCTGACTGTCTTCATCAATCATGGTGGCATATGCCGCAAACGGATCCCCCGGTCCGGCATCGGGGTCCAGATCCTCATCCAGAAGGAACTGCGGATCCGACCAGTTTTTCATATCTGCCGACGTCGAATAAAAGATTCCGTGACGATCTGTACCGTCCTTGTTGCGTTGCCGGTGCTGATAGATCGCAATAAAGTTATTGGTGCCTTCGTGTCGCACCAGCCCCCGGATCGAGGTAATGCCTCTTGGCCCAACGCGGGCGCAATCAGTCTGTTTGACATGCCATCCGTTTTCAGTCAGGCGGGCAGCGTCGATGAAATCCTCGCCATCCCAAACCTGCCAGCTTGACGGGTCATTGGCGGGGGCGCGGACCAGACAATTGCGCGAATTCTTCCATTCCTCTTCCCGTCGCCAGACAATGGCATAAAGATAATTCTGCCAATTGATGATGTTGGTCACGGTTACGTAGCTTGGCGCACGTTTGCGGTCATCGCGATAAGGTTCGGGTGGCGGAAAGGGTGCGTGATGAGGCGGTTTTCCCAGATAATCAAATGTCTTGCCACCATCGGTCGATTTCAGCGTTACCAATCCGTTGATCCAGCAATCAATCCGCTTTGTCCGTCCCTTGCAGGGCATTTCGTGCCGATACGGCATGAAGCTGGCACTGCCCAGTGCATAAACGTTTCTGCCATCATTGGTGTAAATGGCGTGGATCCAGGTGCGGTCATCGAGAAGATCGGGCTGCGCCTTGCCTGCCGCCATAAACCGGCTGTCGCAATCGGGTTTCAGGCTATCGAAACCATACCCGACAAATGCCCGGTTCTGAAAATTCGGCGCAAACAGGATCATGCGCCCCTTGTCATCGCGAAAGGCACGTGCTGGCGCATCGGGCAAATGATGTGAATCACAACCCGCAACGTCACTGTCAAAAATGACTTTTTCCGGTCCCGTGACGGTCAATTCAAGCGCCGAGGAATTCGGAGATGAGAAAGCAAGTATGCCGCCACCGGAAAAGACGGTCGCAATAAATACTGCCGCGTAGCGGAAATGCGATCTGGTTAACACGTCGCCATCCATTACCGTTTGAAACGAAAAGAAACACAGGCATGACCGGCACTAGGAAAACCAGCCACGCCCGCGCAGCATTGATCACGCCGCCTCGACCACGTATGGGGTCGGAGTTGCACCAAGGCGGTGCGCCATGCAGTTCTCTTCAAGGAAGGTTTTAAGTTCGCCAAACCGCATCTGGTAGGTTTCCTCGAAATGGCCGAAATCTGCCTGATCCCAGGCTTCTTCGAAGGAAAACTTGTCGATATAGCGACCGTCGACATGCGGAATGCCCAGCGTTTTGACAAATTCGCGGGTTCGCGTATCGTAGGTGATGTAAAGCGCAGGCACTTCGTTGGCGAGCGCCAGAAGATTACCATGCAGACGGAAGCCGGTTACGGCATCAAGATGCTGTTCTGCTTCCTCGAAATCTGCCACCGTTTCGAAAACCGCCAGTGACGATTTATACAGTTGCAGGATCGGGTCGTTTTCGCCGTAAAGCCAGCGTTCCTTGATAAGCTGGTTGACGGCCTTTGCCATCACTTCGTCCGCGTTGGCAATCTGGTTGCAGCGGGCATAGAAAATGGCCTTTTCTTCCAGTTCACCCGCACACAGGAATTCGGTCTGATATCTCTCCGCAAGTGTGCGCATCAAATAGCGTTGCAGCGTCCCAAAACCATGTGTTTTGCGCCTTAGGGTAAAACCAAGCCTTTTAATTTCGTTGGCCTTGATGCGGGGGAGACTGAGTTTCGGTTTGCAGTGGCGGAACGCCGTCGGACACCCAAAAACGCGGACATTCTTGATCCCGATCGAGTTCAGCGCCTTTTTCGAAAGATTCCCGCGCACCCCCAGCGTTGCCGACCGATGAGATACGATTTGAAGGAAACGCTTGGTCGACTCATTGACGTAGTCTTCGGAATTGTCAGGTGTTTGCACACCAATACCAAATGCAATTACCGGAACTTTGGTTCGCTCCAGCACTCGAATGATCGGGTCCCATTGACCGTTGGTATGGATGTAATTCGATCCGCGCAGAAACAGATAATCAAGCTGGTTGATTTTTTCGATCTGGGCTTCTGAAATATCGCCATTGGCCGAAGCATAAATAGGATAGAGTTCAGCGTAATCAAGAATTCTCAGGGATGAGTCATAGACGAAGCAGTCACCGATATTGGTAAATAGCCGAGTGGCTTTTTCCGGGGATCCAAAAGTATGCGTTACCACTCCGACATTTTCGACAACTCTGCCTGCCGGCATGAGAACGCCGATACGGGGCCTCTGGCCAGTTGAGGGGGTTATCTGGCTCATTTCTGGTACTCCTGCTATGGCGGTTCGGGCCATTTTGATCCTTCTGAACCGCTTGCTCGTAATGGACGTTTCCTCCCTTTCTGGCGCTCGGGTGTTATGCGGCGTCGACCACCTGACGGTTTTTCAGGCTTTCCTCCCAGTCAAGGGCATGAAGCACGATCATTTCAAGATCATCATGTTTCGGCACCCAACCGAGTTTTTCACGAACACGGTCTGCTCCGGCAATCAGCGCCGCGGGATCACCCGGCCGGCGTTCGGCCAGTTTGACCGGGAAATCAACGCCTGATACTTCCTTGACCGCCGAAATCACTTCCTTGACGGAGAAACCGCGACCGTAACCACAATTCATCACGTCGCTTTCGCCACCATTTTCCAGATATTCCAATGCAAGAACATGCGCATTGGCAAGGTCGGAAACATGGATGTAATCGCGAATACAGGTGCCATCGGGGGTTTCGTAATCTTCGCCATAGATTTCCAGATGCGAGCGGACACCGGTCGCCGCCTGGCTTGCAATCTTGATCAGATGGGTCGCCTTGCGTGACGTCTGCCCTGCCCGACCTTTGGGATCCGCACCGGCAACATTGAAATAGCGCAATGCGACATAATTCATGTCATGGGCAACCGAGGCATCGGCCAGCATCTTTTCCGTCATCATTTTCGACGTGCCATAAGGCGAAATCGGTTTTGACGGGAAATCTTCAAGTATCGGGGTTTTGGCCGGTTCACCATAAACACCTGCGGTCGAGGAAAAGATGAAATGCCGGATACCGGCATCAACAGCGGCCTGTGCCAAAGCACGCGAATTCACCGTGTTGTTGTAGTAATAATCAAGCGGATAAACGACCGATTCCGGCACGATGATCGAGCCCGCAAAATGCATGATTGCCGTCACATCGTGATCGGTGATGAGTTTGCGAACCAGCTCATAATCGCCGCAGTCACCTTCGACAAAGGCAGCCCCGGCCGGAACAGCCCAGCGGTGCCCCTGACTAAGGTTATCGAGGACGACGACATGTCGCCCGGCATCCAGAAGTGCAAGCGCTGCGTGGCTACCGATATAACCTGCGCCACCCGTTACAAGTACAGTCATTGCCGTGTCTCCTTGCTATCGCTGCCCGTTTGCGGACATGCTTGTGGTGGCACAGCCATTCCGCCCGATAGTACGGTGCGAAATGGCTGCACCGGGTTTAATCAGGCGACCTTGCGCTCGGGCTGAGCGTCTCGGGCCATCACATCGACCATCTTGTGATCGATATTGTTTTCCGTCAGGAACGTTGCCATCTCGCGATAGGTTTGGAACCAGGCGCGATTGAATTTGTCGAACAGATCCTGATTCCAGTAATCCTCAAGCACGAATTCCTTTTTCGAGAACACGTCATAGGAAGGAATCTGATAGGTTTCGGCAAATTCCACAGTGCGGCTGTCATAGGTGAAATAGATCGATGGAACACCGTTCGACAACGCCATCAGATTGCCGTGCAAGCGATAGCCCAGAACACAATCCTTGGTACGGACCAGATGTTCGTAATCGGCCACGACATCGGAATAGAACAGCTTTTCGCGATACAGCTTTTCCATCGTCGGATCGAGATACCAGTTCTTGACCCAATCGTTGTTTTTAAGGGCCTGCATTGCCTCTTCTTTCTGGGCATTGGTCCCGAAAACCAGTTTCTTTTCTTCGGGTTCGCCCTGGGCCATCAGGGTGATGTCATCGAACCGATGTGCCAGTTCCTTGACCAGATCGCGATGGAAAGTCAGATACCGTTCAATGTTCTGTGCGTAGGCTGGGGAAACTTCGCGCCGCAGGGTGATACCGACATTGCGTACAGCGTCAAGCGACGGGAGCTTGATGCGCATGTCCGGATTATTGGACCGGAAGGCCGTCGGACACCCGACAATGCGAACATTGGTAATACCCAGATCCCAAAGAACCTGGGCAGTGTAAGCCCCGCGCACACCGATTGAAGTCGTGGAATCGGCCATCATCCGCAAGACGCGTTTGGTCTGGTCGGACAATTCCAGCTTGCCCTTGACCGGAGCCTGCGCACCGATACCAAAACCCAGAACAGGCAAGCGCAGCCGTTCGAGGACTTCGATGGTATTGCGCCAATCCATGTCAGAATGGATATAGTTCGACCCACGCAGGAAGACGTAATCGTATTCTTCACGCAGACGATCAATATCTTCCATTTTGGGCTCTGCAATCGGCAGAACGCCAAGCTTGTCATAATTCATCAATTTCAGTGATGAATCGTATACGAACGCATCGCCAATATTGTGATAGTGGTCGATACTACGTTGAATATCCTGATAATTGTACCAGCGGACACAATCATGGTCGTAGACTTCGCCCGATGGAATCATTACGAGAACGCGCGCCATAGTATTTCTCCTTGGCTAGGTGACTTCTGATTATCGTTATGCCGTGCTGGCGACGGAGTGCTGCGACACAGGAGTCACAGACATCGGGCGGGTCTCGAGAACCTCCCGGTACTGCGCGAGATGTTGCTCGGCGCAATCGATATAGGTCGGCGGGCGAGGAATCCCCTCACGCATCCGATCCCAGATTTTATTGTCGGTAAGGGCATCAACAAGACGGTCGGCAAGGTCTTCGGCACTGCCGACACGGAAATGCAGACCATTGACGCCATCAGTAATTTTTTCGGCCATGCCACCGATGTTAGAACAGATCATCGGACGCCCATGGAAGAAGGCTTCCTGAATGACGATCGGTGAATTTTCCCACCAGATCGACGGAATGATCGTCCAGTCGGCAAGCTCCATCAGTTTAGGCATTTCGCTGTTCTGATAAGCGCCATAGAACCGGACACGTTCACCGGCCTTTTCGATCAGGTCGTGAACTTTTTCCTGATATTCAATGGGTTGTCGTTCAAGGTTGCCACCAAAGATCATCATCCGGGCATCATCCCCCCAGATGTCATCAGGCACACGGCCCACCGCATCAAGCAGGATATCAGCACCCTTGAACATGGTCAGTTGACCAAAGAACGCGAAACGCGACCGGCGTGGTTGCGCCTTGGAAAGTGCCCGGGTATTTGCCGCCTCCTTGACGTCCAGACCGTTTTCGATCACCGACATCTTGTCACGATCCAATCCCCAGTCGACAAACCGGTCCGCCAAAAAATCGCTGGGCGACACATAATGATCGGCCAGATTAAGCATCGCCTTGATGAACCGTTCACGACGCAGGAAGGATGCCGGCGAGATGTTCTGGAAACAGCCGTTACATTCGATGGGGCTTGCCCGGTTGCAAAGCTTCGTCCCGCCGCTTTTTACCATCTGTCCATGGTTGTGACAGATCGTCAGGAATTCGTGGAAGGTAAAGAAGATCGCCGCATCCGGCAGGGCTTCGCGGATCGCATAGATCGTTTCCAAACCGAGGCCGAGATAGTGGTGAAAATGCACAACATCCGGCTCATAATCGCGCACAAAGCGCAACAGATCGCGATCAATTTCGTCAGTATTCCCGTTCGACAGCAGAAAATGATCATAGTTTTCTGCATGATACAGGATTTCGTTATCTTTCTGGCGCAAGCTCATCAGTGCAGACGCACCGTGACGCGGCACCGGATGACCGACACGGGCCAGATAGAAGCTTTCCACCCCGTCCAGTTCGTTCAAGCCTTTATGCAGGTTGTAGGAGGCCACTTCGGCCCCGCCCAGCGACATGCTGGGATGTCCGTGAGAAATGATGAGGACACGCAGGTCAGTCGACGGCATGATTGTGGCTCCGCAAATTTGAGACGACCAATGACCAGCGGCGATCAAACGCCCAGCGGTCAAGACGATGCGAAAGTTCCTCCCAGGCGGGGGCGCTTGTTATCGATTGTTCGCTCCCCAGGACTTCGATTTCCGGAATCCACCATGACGCCGTTCCGCCCATGCGCAGTTTCAGCGCAAGGTCGAGCCCCTTTTCCGACGGGCCAATATAGCCACGGGTAAAACCGTTTATGTCTTCGAATGCCTTGCGCGGCATGACGCAGCATTCCGGGGTTCCGGCACTGACTTCGGTCGGTTCGGCATCGGCCAGAACGGCACGCGGATAACCGACATAACGATCCGACAAATACTGCCCGTCAACATCGCCCTCGATCCAGGTGCCTGCCCAACGGACGGAATCATCTTCAAACAGGATCGTCGGACAGACGACGCATTTGCTGCCGCGTTTGCGATAAGCCGCCAGCAATGGCTCGAACCAGCCTGTGTCATGCGGCAGGATGTGTGCTGACACCAACGCGATTGTTTCGGAATTCGTTGCAGCAACGCCAACCTCAAGCGCATCGCAGAAATCCTCGACGCCCTCGGCAAAAACGATGCGGACATTAAGTTTGTAAAAGGCCGCCAGCCTCATCATGTCGCTGCCGACCTGATCAAAACTTTCGGCGGGGCCAGCAATCACAATCGGCAGATGGCGCGTGACCTCATCAAGGCCAAGCAAGGCAATAGTCACACCGATATCGCTAATCGTGTCGTCAACACCAACGATCAGGGCAACTGGCGCGTCTTCATCGAAATTGCCGATATCATGGGTATCGATGGCAAACGGGTTTTGCGCCGTCATGTTCTGCAACATCGGCCCAAACTGTCGTTCGATGCTGTTTGATGCCGTAACCGAACGCGGATCAAGGGACGGCAGAACCCGCGACAAGGCCTGTCGCGCCGACGCACGGGTAGGATTTAGCGGGCAATAGGCCGGGAACGCGTCGGATATGGCCAGTTCCAGATAAACCGGCTGATCGGATGACGGTGTATCTTCCAGCGGACAGAACACCAGAAAACCATGGCTGTTGCGTGCCGGGTTAAGCCCCGAAAACATCGGATCGTTCAGAAATGCATTGGTAACGTCGGGCCGTGACTGCCGGGTCCAGCGATCATCAATCCGAACCGCTTCACCGCCAACGCGCAACATGACGGTTTCAACCGCGCGATCCGGGTCAAGCATCCAGCCCGATACCAGAATGCCACTGCCTTCTATCACCAGCGAAAAGTCGATCCCGATCCGCACCGGACGATCCAGTTCGGAAACAGTATCGCGACCATCGAAGCGATGGGCTGCCATCCGGATTTGCGCAAGGATGTTATCGGGCGCCTTTACCCGATCCAGAACAGAACGGATATGTGCAGGCACGTCTTGCAAGGCAACCAGCACGCGCTGCTGATAAACCTCGATCGAGAACCAGCCATCACGACCACGGAAATAAACGCGCTGCAACTTGCTCGGATTGATCCTGGTGTCGCCAGCCATAAGCCCGGTAACGCCCGATGCATGTTCACCAAGATCATCGCGTTGAAATTCAGCACTGGTCAGTTCGGCAAGAACCGGGCCTTCGTCTATCGCGATCACGCGGGTGCGGCCGGTCGGGAAATTGCTCGACCAGCCCTGAATGTAAATATCGCCTTCTTCCAGACCACCCAGAACTTCGATAAAGCCGTTGCTTCGTGCAGCAATCCGGACAAGGGCAGCCACAGTGCGCAGACGCTTCTTGTTCGGGTTGCCAGCCAGAAGCGCTTCGATAACGCCGTCAATCACGGTCGCGAATGCCGACCCGGATTGCTCGGCCACGGCAGATAGAATGGATTCAAGTCCCTGCGAGCGGCTTTCAATCCGATATTCTCCGGGCTGTCCCGGTGCCTTGAACAGGGCCGTTTTCAATCGGCGTTGCGATACATTCTGCATCGGCAGAAGTGCGACAAAACCAAAAGCAGCCTCGGGTGGGCCATCGGCACGACGCCAGCTGATGATTGATGCCTGAACCTTGGCATCAGCTTGACCGTTCAGGAATACATCGATTGTCGCGGGCATCGCAGCACCGACACCCGCCATAAGCGCAAGCCCGTCATCGACCAAAGCGGCCACAACGGTCCTGCCGTCCAGCGGCATTCCAGACGGTTCAGTCATGCCCTGCCCTCCTTGTCATTTCTTGTGATTGTGAATTGAAAAACAGTTCAGCCAGACCGAACGGCACCGTCATTACAAATGACGGCGCCGAAAAATCCGCGCTGCCGCTACTTTCGAGCAATTCGCTATGATTGGTGGCCTTTGTCATGACGCCCTGCCTCACCAAACCATTGCGCCGATGGAAAGTCCGACCGTCACACCAATCAGGCAGGACAGCACCAAAAGCGGCGTTTTCAGATCGTTGCGATGCCGCTCGGTCAATACGGAAAGACGTTCGTCAAATCCGCCAAGTGACTTGTCGAAGCGAACCAGGAAAACTTCCAGTTCCTCAACACGACGGGTCAGTTCGTCCTGCCCGGTACGAACAAGCTTCACACCGGCCTCGATCCCGTCATCGGCGGACGCCAGTTCATCCATGCGCTTGGATGCATCAACAAGGCGCTTGGCGGCTTCACGCTGACCATTTTGCAAAATGTGCTGAGCCGCCAGCAAACGATCAAGCCGGTCCAGAATTTTCGAAAGCGGCGCGTTGACGGCCGATTGCGCCTGCTGTTCGCTTTGCGACGGAATGCGCAACTCGATCTGATCGCCGGTTTCAGGCGCAATCGCGAAAACGCTAACATTTTCAACACTTGCCAAGGCGGCTTCGGGGAGCTCCACCTCGAATGCGTGGGCACCGTCGCCTATGCCATTACGGCGCAGGTCGACACGCTCGTTTTCGGCCTTCATACGCAACAAGGTATGCCCGTTCAGACGAACGATAACTTCGATGCGCGCATCCGGGCGTTCCGGGCACCAGACCCAGCCAAACAACCGTTGACGGTCAATCGCATCAACGCGTCCCTCGATTGTCGGGATCGCCTGCTCGGCATCGTTTTTTGCCGCATCATTGGCAACGGGCTTTGCAGATGTCTCTGATAGGTCTTTCTGGGCAATCGCCATGAATGCCTCCTTTTATCTGTGTCAGGCCGCGACGAAATCGGGACGGATCATCTTGCGAAACAGCACAAGGTGCTTTTGCGCGACATCATCGATACCGGCTGGCGGACGCACATGCCCCGACAGCTTCTTCCAGAGTTTCGGATTGGTGGCACAGTCCTTCATCACACGGGCAAGATCGGCCGGATCATCGGCGCGCACGTGAATGCCGTCATGACCATCGCGGACCATTTCAGCCATGCCGCCGATGCCGCTTGTGATGACGGGGCGGCCATGCTGGAACGCTTCCTGAATGACCAGCGGAGCATTTTCCCACCAGATTGATGGCACAACGATCCAGTCGACACGTGCCATAAGTTCGGGAATATCGGCCCGTTCATAGGCCCCCATACGGTGAACTTTCGAACCGGTTGCATCAAAAAGACCATCAATCTTTTCATTAAAGGCAACCGTCTGGAACGGTGCCCCGCCGTGAATACGCAATTCAAAATCGACATCATCGGCTGCCAGTTTCTGACTGGCTTCAAGCAGAACATCCGCCCCCTTCCATGGGTTCAGATTGCCGAAATAACCAAACACATTTGGCATCCCGGCCCCCATATCGCGTTTGGGTGCGGCCGGTACGGACGGGCGACCATTGTGCATGACCTCTATCTTTGCCGGGTCAATTCCCCAATCGACATAGCGATCACGCAGGAACGCGCTTGGAGACAGAAAGCGATCAACAACGCGAAGATGATTGCGCAGATTGACCGTCCGCATTGAAAACCGTTCCGGCGCAATGCCATCAAGACCGCAACGTTTGCCAATCCGGTCCGCTTCCAGATAACGCTGACGGGTGCCTCGATGGATCATCAACCCGTCATTCGGGCAAATCGCATAGTAGTCATGCAAGGTCATCACTATCTGGCAATGCGGCAGAACACGGCGGATCAGCATCGGCAACTCGATCCCCCAAAGAACCAGATGATGGATATGCACCACATCCGGATCCCAGGTTTTCAGTAGCTCGGTAAAATTCGGCGCGACGGCATACAGATCTGTCTGCGACATGTTGAACCGGTCAAAATGCCCGGCCCAGAACAGCATTTCATCACCGGCATCATTGATCGCCTGAAAGCTGGTGCCCGGGCGACGTTCACGATGGATATCGTTGGTCGCGCCAATGAAAATGGCTTCGCACCCTGCCCGCTTATAGGCATTAAACAGATCGTGGGCGAAAATCTCGGTGCCGCCAGGATGCAAATCGGGATGATTATGAGCCAGAACCATGATGCGTGGGTTCATGCGTTCCTCCGCGGTTTTTCTGCAATCAGGAAGTCCTGGTAATGATCGGCCTGATCACCGTGCCAGGTTCCGAAACTTTTGGATTTCAGGGTAAATCCGGCGGCACTCATCGCGCCGTCGATGAAACCATCATCAAAGCCAACAGCCGCCATCGGGTTTTCACCCTTAAGATGCCAGCACGGCTGGTTTTCAAGTCTCTCAAGACTGGTTAAACGCGGGTCGCAGCCGGGATATGAAAGTTCCTGAGGATCACGAATGATAAAGGCCGTAAGAAACAGCTTCCCGCCCGGGCGCAGCACGCGGAACACCTCGGCGCAATAGGTTTCGATTTCTTCAGGCGGCAAGTGGGTTGCCACCGAGATCATTGCGGTGAAATCGAATGCACCATCCTGAAAAGGCAACCGCATGCCACGCCCGCCGATGGATCCTTCGGGATTATACAGCGCGTTTTTGACGTCCTGCGTCTGGAAACCAAAATTTGGATAAGCGGGTGAAATCGTGCGCTTGCACCATTCAATCCCGTTTGCAACCGGGTCAATGCCTTCGTAGATCGCATTGGACGCATCAAGATACTGGGTCAGTGGCACCGCCATCCGCCCGATGCCGCACCCGATATCAAGCACATCATGATCAGGCATAAGGCCCGCCCGACGGACAAAATGCCCCAGAAATTCGGCACCGATGGCACGATAGTCGCCATCGCCGACAAAAACGGCTTCTTCGGGCGGTACCGGCAGAAAACGATTGGCGATGATCTGCTCGCAAAGCCAGACCAGATGCTGTTCGCTTTTGGCG
Source organism: Thalassospira permensis NBRC 106175 (assembly GCF_000714555.1). Lineage (NCBI taxonomy): Bacteria > Pseudomonadati > Pseudomonadota > Alphaproteobacteria > Rhodospirillales > Thalassospiraceae > Thalassospira > Thalassospira permensis. The sequence goes on from NZ_AUNC01000009.1 coordinate 37,380, forward strand.
TCGAGCACCGGTTCATTATGGTTGGAAAATGCCAGAACCTGGCTCATGCCGCTTCTCCTTGATCATCTTTATCTGAAACACGGTTTTGCGGCCGGTTCTGTGGAACATCGTTTTTGTGGAAATCTTCGAGCATGTCTGACCAGCGCGAGGCATGAAGCCAGGCGTTATATTGTGTCGCCACACCAAGCACGTAATCGGTGTGGGTCGAGATCGACTTGCGCTCGAAATGATAAAGGCTGGCGTCAGGTACGTATTTGATATCGAAATCGGCCTTGCGGATTTTGAGGCAAAGGTCGCTGTCCTCGTAATCGCCGATCACGTAATCTTCGGTAAAGCCACCGACATCATTGAACGTGCCACGATGCAACAGCATGCAGGCCCCGGTGATCCCGGGAACGGATCGTTCAACATTGGCGTCACGGAACTGATCGGGCAGCCCTTTATAGAAATGATGGTTCAGCCATTGTCCGCGTTCATTGCGGGCAAAATACATTCCGGCATGCTGCAACGAGCCATCTTCAAACAAAAGCTTTGGCCCGACCGCGGCGACATCCTGCGGACCGCCCATTTTTGAGGCCATCAATTCCAGCCAGCCAATCTGATAGGGAATGACATCCGAATTCAGCATAGCGATCAGGTCTGACCGAGCCTGTTCGGCACCTGAATTGCAGGCCCGTGCATATCCCCCATTTCGGGTCATGACCACCAGACGCATCGGCATGTCATAAAGCAGATGCAACCCACGCAGCAGATGTTCGCACTCTTCTGCCTGTTCCGGAGAATCCAGAACGTAAATCACTTCGCAATACCGTGAAATCCAAGGGTCACAGGCAAAGGCACCAACCTGGGCACGCAGGAAATCGAGCACCCGATACAGCGGCACAACAATCGAAACAGCGGGCTCTTTAAGCTGCTCACCAAACTCGATGGTTCGATCCGCTTTGGCAGCAGCAAGCAATTTCTGCTGCAAATCACCAATGACCGGAGCCAGACAGTTTTCAATGATCTCGTCAGTCAGGTGCTGCGGTGGGACCGCACGCAGGATACGTGCCCGCGCCTCTGCCGGGTCAATCGGCTGGGCGGTTGGCACCATCAGGTGACGACTGCCCGAGGTCAGTCGCATCAAACTGCGTGGTTGAAGGATCGGTACTTGGCTTTGAATGTCACGATAAAACCCGACAAACCCGGTGGCCGAAACCGTTCGGTCGTCATCCATGACATTCCCGGCATAGCGATAAAAACCATCGCCGAATGGATGGGCTGTGCCCTTGCTGTCAAGAATATCAATGCTGGCGATCATTTCAGCCGGATCACGATACCAGCCGCCAATCAGGGTGCCACGCGCAGTGGTTACGGCAAGGTCGACCTCACCACTGGGCAAGCCACCGCCACCCGTAACCCGCTGGCTTGAAAGCGGACAGCGTAGCTGGAATTCAAGCGCGGCCTTTCTGGCCTTGGTATCGCCACGCGCCATTGCGCCAATGATATATTCGCGCAGATCGGCATCAGATTTGCCGCGCGCCAGCCACCATCGCGACAACGAGGGCAAAACTGGCGTCGCCGCCAGATGGCGAATGGCCAGCGCGCGTCCGCCGGTCACGACGAGATAGGCACCGTTCTCGGTGCCGTCGCGATCAGCGATCATGTAGGTCTGTTTTTTGCCTTGGGGCCCCTCGCTGCTTTCATGTGGCGGAACAGCCAGACGGCGGAATCCGAACGAGGACACGATATAAACAGCTTCGATGTCACCAAACGCCACCGGCAGCCCAGCCGAGATCAGTATCTGCTGATCTGAGAGTTTTGCGACCGCTTTGGCGCGCTGTGGCGTATCGACAATTTCGGAAACCAGTTTATTGAGAAATGCGGTGTAACTTTTGCTTCGGCGGGTACGAAACATGCTTGCCCACGCACCAAGCAGCGCAGACATAAGAGACAAGCGTCCCGATGGCGTCACGTCTTCAAGCAGCATGCTCGCATTGGCAAATTCAAAATCACCTTCCGGATCAATGGTGATTTCATCTTTGCGGCCAAGAGTCCCTGCTTCTGCCAGGAACGAAACCGGTTCGTCCTTGGGCCGACGGATCAGGCGCAGAAGTCGCGTGCCGCCACCATTAAGCGGCAAACGCAGTGTGGCTTGCGGCGAGATTGCCTTGCCTTCGGTAGTTTCAAGTTTGGGAACCGCCCACAAGCGGGTCGGCATATCCCAGATCAGAAGCAATGTTTCCGGGTTAAGCAGGCAAACGTCCGGCGCGTCACCGGTCGTCCGCACAGCATCGGACGAGGCAAATTCAAGCATGGCGATTTTCACTTCACAAGAAGAACGGGGTGACGCCCGCAACATAAGTTGCGGACGCCAACATTCGGATTACTGGACGCTGAAGAAGCTGTCCGGATTGTCCTGGACGTCTTCTGCATCGACATTGTTGAGGGTGATGGAATCCCCATTGCCAAGGTCGATAACAGTGTTGGCGCCAACCTGCGATGCACGCGCAGCAATATCATCGGCACTTTCAATGCCGGTATCATTGATGTTGCTGCTAATGGAAAGCATGTCTTCACCAACCGTGAAGTCGAGCACGACGTCGTTGCCGCCGCCACCGGTGAAGACAAAGGTATCGCTACCCGAGCCACCGACCAGCAGGTCGTCCCCGGCACCACCGTCAAGGACATCGTCCCCGGAGCCGCCAAGCAGGACGTCATTGCCATCGCCACCCTGGAGAACATCGTCCCCAGAACCGCCCAGCAACTGATCGTCGCCTGCACCGCCCAGCATGATGTCATCGCCGCCACCGCCGACCATAAGATCATCGCCTGCGCCACCATCAAGGACATCATTGTCCGAACCGCCAAGCAGGATGTCGTCACCGGCACCACCTGACAGTACGTCTTCGCCAGAGCCACCTATCAACAGGTCGCTGCCGGAATCCCCCATCAGCACATCGTCACCCGATCCACCGAACAGGATATCGTCACCTTCGCCACCAATCGCGACATCGTTTCCTGCGCCGCCGAACAGAACGTCATCGCCCTCTTCACCGAACAGAACATCGTCATCACCTTGTCCGAAGATTGTATCGTCACCGCCACGTCCGAAAATCACGTCGCTGAAACGAGACCCTAGAAGCGCATCATCAAAGGCGCCGCCTTCGAGAGTTGCCATGGTATCCTCCTTCGTGTCCCAACATTATTGACATCGCGGGGGTTATCCCCTCACGAGAGGTTGGCCGTTCCCTCAAGGCAGCTAGAGGCCACCCTGAGATCGGCCACACAGCAACCCTATATTCTTTTCTTTTATCTTAGGAAGATATTCTCGTGTTTTTATTGTGTCAATATTATGGATTAAGGCAATAATCACATTATATTTCTAGGTTTATTTAATAAGTGTTTGTTGTTTGTTTGATTTTTATTTAGTTTTATTTTTGAACAATAATTCAAATAAAAAGGCCGCAGACCTTTCAGCCCGCGGCCTTCGCACCCACAGCATCAGCAAAAATCAGTCCTCGCGGAAGGCCCTGCTCATGCTTTCAGTGATCGGATCAATCAGATAGTCGATCGCCCTTCTGGGGGATTTCAGGATCAGAATGTCGGCCGGCATACCAGGTCGAATTTCGATATCATCGCGTTTTGCCAATGCATCGGGGTTAATTGCGGCCCGAACGATGTAATAGGAAGAGTCGCGTTTCTCATCGACCGTCTGGTCGGCGGCAACATAGCGGACTTCACCGTCAAGCGGTGCCAACCGGCGCTGACTATATGCCGTAAGCTTGATTTGGGCTTTTGATCCGACATGAACCGAATCAATGTCCTGACGGTTGATCATGGCTTCGATCAGAAGCGGCTCGTTTTCCGGGATGATATCCATGATGGGTTCCGCCGGACTGATCACGCCACCCGGCGTGCGGATCTGAATATTAGCAACAATACCGTCCTGCGGTGCCTTGACTTCGCGCCGGTTCAGAACATCCTCGCTGGCGCGGATACGCTGGGTCACATCATTCAGTGCCAGTTGCGCTTCCTGGATTTCTGTCGCGATATCGCTTTGCCATTCCATTTCAATCGAGGCAAGATTGATTTCGGCCTCAGCCTTTTGCTGTTCGGCGGCGGCTTTTTGGGCCTTGAACTCGCCCATATCCCCGACAAGATCAGACCAGTTGTTTTCTATCTCGACCAACTGGGTGCGCGTCGCGAAGCCCTTTTCCGCAAGCTGCCGGATGCCCTTGAGCTGCTCGGCAACAAGCTTTTCCTGACGGGTGCGGGCATTTATCTGGGATTCCAGTGCGCGCGCCTCGGCATCAAATTGTTCTATTTGCTTGGCTTGGGCATTTCGCTTGGCATCGTAAACCTCATTGCGCTTGCCGAACAATCGCTTTTCATCCAGCAAGATATCGGCCACATAATCCTGCTCCGCATTCAGTATTTGCTGGGGAAAATCGATTTCACCACGGCCACTTTGCTCGGCACGCAGTCGGGCAAGCTTGGCGATAAGCCCATATCGTTCACCGCGCAGCTGGCCCAACTCGGACTCACTGCGTGTTCCATCCAGCAACATCAATGTTTGCCCCGCCTTGACGCGATCACCTTCTTCAACCAGCAGCTTCTTCAAAATGCCGCCTTCGAAATGGTTCACAACCTTTTTGCGGGAATCCACAATGACAGATCCCGATGCCACCGCAGCACTGTCGAGTTCGGCCGTAAAAGCCCAGGAAAAGAAGCCGCCAAACCCGACGGCAATAACGATGATCCCCGCCATGATCGGCTTTCGCAGGCTTTGACGCGACGCGGTGCGCTCTTCGTCAAGGACCTGATACCATGCCGGTTGCGGGTCTTCGGGAATCATGACCTCACCACGGTTGTCGACATTGATCACTCGGTTCATGCTGCACCCCCGTTTTGCTGATTGCGCTTAACCGGGGGCAGGTTTTTGATGTCGTTATCATCCTGCGTCATCGCCCGGATCACATTGGTGCGTTCACCAAACTGTTTGACCCGCCCTTCCTGCATGACAAGCAGCTTGTGGGCGTATTGCATGATGCTTTGCCGGTGTGCGATCAGAACAACCATTGCCCCACCTTCTGCTGCCTGACGGACAGCCCGGATCAGTGATGCTTCACCTTCAGCATCAAGGTTGGCGTTGGGTTCATCAAGCACCAGAAGACGTGGCCAGCCATAAAGAGCACGGGCAAGTGCAATGCGTTGCTGCTGTCCGCCAGACAGGGTATGTCGCCCCGCCCCGATCGGCGTATCGTAACCAAGTGGCAGTCGGCCGATCATTTCATGCACCCCTGCTGCGCGGGCCGCATCAATCACCTTGCGGGGATTGGCTTCACGCATGCGACCAATATTTTCGCGGATGGTGCCATTCAGCAGCGACACGGATTGCGGCAGATAACCGACCATGTTGCCAAACGAACCGCGCTCCCAAAGATAGGTGCTATGCCCGTCAAGAAATACGCCGCCAGCAGTCGGTTTCGCCGATCCGACCAGCAGACGCGACAGGGTCGATTTACCAGCAGCCGACGGCCCGACCACGCCCAGAATTTCGCCCGGGTTAAGATCGAAGCTCACCCCGCGAAGAACCGGCACGTTCGAGCCGGGCACCGCATATACAAGATTATCGACAACAAGCGGCCCTTCGGAACGCGGTGTCGGTTCGATTTCGCGCTCGGACTGACGCTCTTCAAGGATATTCCGGATGCGTTTCCAGGACGAAAGTGCAGAAACCCAAGCCCGCCAGTCGCGCGTAACATTATCAAACGGCAACAGAAGACGGCCCATGATAATCGTACCGCCAATCATCGCCCCAGGTGTTGTTTCCCCCAGAATAACCAGATACGCCCCCATCGCCAGCACGCAAATCTGCATGCCGAAACGGGCCGAGCGCGTGACGGAATACATGCCTTTACTTCGGACATTCCCGATATCAAGCAACTCACTGGCATGGACCTGCGATTGGCGCCAGCGCATGGCAAGTGCGGGTAACATGCCCATTGCCTCAATCGCCTCGGCATTTGATACGGTTGACCCGATATCGCCGATATTACGCAGATTGGCATCGGTGCCTTCCTTGGTGATCTGTCGCACAAGCAAATCACCCAACAGACTAAGCCCGATCAGGACCAGCACCGCCACAAGCCCCGCAATACCGTAAAACGGATGAAGGGCAAACATCACACCAAGGAAAATCGGCGACCAGATCGCTTCGAGTGGCGCACTGATGGTATTGCCATTGATAAAATTGCGCAAATCCGACAAATCGCGCAGAACCTGCGTGCCCTGTATCGATCCTTTTTCAAGCGCCACGCTCATTGCCGCCGAAATGGCCGGCAAGTTCAGGCGACGCAACAATGATTTGGCCATTTCCTGAAAGATAAGGGCCCGAATGAAATCAAGGATGCCGTATAGAATGATAGCGCCGACCGCAATTGCCAGCAGCAATTTAAGCGTATCGGTACTTTGACTGTTAATCACGCGATCATGCACCTGAAGCATGAAAAGCGGCACGGTCAGTTGCAGAACATTGATAAAGCCACTCAAGACCCCGGCCCATCCAAGACCGCGTACAAAAGTGAATCTCGCCTCGCGGATAACCGATTTTGCATCCAGAGATGGTCTGACAGCTTTGCTTTCTGCGGTTTTTGGCGTGTTTTTACGACCAAAATGCATTGATTTTCATCCAATCAGCCAAAAGTCATAGTTTTTCCGCAATCTAATCACATAGTTGCGATGTCATGATGATCTACAATAAAATCAAATATGTCGATCTCATGTTCATGATCTGACAATGTAAAAACAGAAGAATACGAAGTAATTTTAAAATAAAAATACTTTGAAATTACTTCGAAATTACGAGCAAACTGAGGGAAGAATTGGGCGTGCGGAAAAATCGTTCAAGAGCAACGTCCTGTTATCTTCCCCACACGAAAGGCCTGCCTTGGTCGAAAGGCCATGGCATCAACTCTCGCTTGGGACCAGATAACGGATCAAACAACATGACCGTCACTCATCTTGAACTTGCAAATACCGTCGAGCGTATTTATCGGCGTTTTGCTGATCTGCTTCGTGTAGATCTTATTCGACTCGGCAAAGATGACATCAGCCCCGCACAAGTCGCGTTGCTGTTTACCATCGGCGACGATGAACTGTCGGTACGTGATCTATTGGATCGCGGCCACTATATGGGATCGAATGCATCCTATAATCTGAAACAGCTGGCTGAATCGGGCTATGTCGAACGACATGTCATGGCCCGTGACCGACGGTCTGCCAGAATAAAACTGACGCGCAAGGGGCACGAACTTTGTGAATCCCTGCATGAATTTCACGAAGAATATCACAACGCACTGACCAATGACCTGCAGGACCAGCAGGAAATGGAAACGGCACTTCGAACTTTGCGTCGCCTGGAGGAATTCTGGACACAGACCCTTCGGTATGGCGGTGTCCCCGTCACAAGTGGCGTTATGACACACGAGCTTCGCAGTCGCCGATGAAAATTGTCTTTGTCCACCGCCATGGACCGGGACAATTTGTTCACCTGGCCTGTCATCTGGCAAATGCCGGATGGCAGGTTTCCTTCCTTTGCGAAGCAATGAACGTACAGCTTCCCGGCATTCGCGTCCTGCGTCAGCGGGCAACTCCGCCACCGCCTGCGACCCCATTTCCACAATATCACCAGCAGATCGGCATGCATGCGGCGACAACACTTGATTCACTCGTCGCACAGGAAGGCCCACCCGACATCGTTTACGGGCATATCGGCTGGGGCAGCATGATGTTTGCGCGCGATGTCCTGCGCAAAACACCACTGGTTGGCTATTGCGAACATTTTTACCACGCCGAAGGTCGCGATGTCGGCTTTGACCCGACAGAAACGGTGACCTTGGCCAAACGCACACAACTTCGGCTGCGCAACAGCGCACAGCTTTCAAGTCTGGAAGCAATAGACACCGGGATCAGCCCCACGGCATGGCAGAAAGCCGCCTTTCCGCAAAGCTTCCATAACAAGATCGGTATTTGCCACGATGGCATCGATATCCATCGTTGCCGTCCGGACGACAAGGCACTGCTGCGCCTGCCCGACGGTCGTGTGCTGCGACATGGCGATCAGATAGTGACCTATGTTGCACGCGATCTCGAACCCTATCGCGGCTTTCCACAATTCATGCGTGCTGCAGCTAAGTTGGCCCGGCGCAACACCGATGTAACCTTTGTCATCGCCGGGGGGGATGGCGTCAGTTATGGAACGCCGCGCGCCGACGGCCAGAAATGGCGTGATGCGATGATGGCTGAAACCGGTATGGATCCCTCTCGCATCGTCTTTCTGGGGCAAATTCCCCACGATCAGCTGATCCGTCTGTTCCAGATCAGTTCGGCCCATGTCTATCTGACATATCCGTTTGTTTTGTCATGGTCGGTACTTGAAGCCATGGCATGCGGAACGCCGGTGATCGCATCGGACACAGGCCCCTGCCGCGATATCATTCGTCATGGCAGGAATGGATTAATGTGTGGCTTCTGGAATGAAGACCAGCTTGCCAGCACAATGGCCGAAGCATTGGCCAATCCTGACCGCCTTCGCGAAATACGCCAGCTGGCGCGTCGGACAATCACGCAAAACTTCGCGCTTCAGCAATCACTTGAAAAGCAGACAGGCCTGATCGAACGCATGGCAAAGCAATGATCAGGGCTCGACGATCTCACAAGTTTTGAAATAACGCGGTGCTGTGTCATCGGCACGTTCCGGCATCCGGCGATATAGCTTCCATTCATCAACGCCGTTTTTGCCGGTGGCGAAAATCAGCCACAGAAAACCGGCTTCTTCGGCGCGGGACAAATCGGTTTTCGATGGCTGGCAATCGCCATTCGGATGTGAATGATAGCATCCGATAATCGCCTCTCCGCGTTGCCGAACCGATCGATGCGTCGCAATCAGAACGTGCGGATCAATTTCGAATGTTTTTTGGCGATCGATGGCGGCATTGCGTGCTGCAACAAAACGCAGAATAACTTCGGGACTTTCCGCGTCGGCAATCAATAGACCACAGCATTCCTCCGGCCATGCCGCAGCTGCGATATCTGAAATCTCTGCCAGCAAACCTGTCCGCAGTTTTATGATTTTACCCGCGTCGATCATCAAACCACCATCAGTTCAAGCGGTGCTTATTGCGGCTCCACCAGTAAAATCTGCCCAAGAATAGCGCCGTCACGCAAAGAAACAATCACCAGACGGCTTCCTTGGCGTCCCTCAAGACGAAGAGTTGCCTCTGTTCCCTGACGGGAAAAATCAACCAAGGTCTCCCCCGGTGCCAAATCAACATTGATCGTTCCGAACGGTGCGATCTGTGTTGCGGATCGTGGGCCTGTATCTGTTGGCGTCTCAAACTGCCCCGCAATCGGCGCGGATAGCTCAGGCCCATCGGATGCAACGCTGCCATCTTCCTGACGCGACAGGCCATAAACCACAAGTGCGACGCCCGCAACGATCAGCACTCCCATAAAAGCGACCAGAATCTTGATAACGCGCATCACATTTCCGATTGATAAGTTGATAGAATGCCCCTGTCTTGCGTCACGCTAAGATCACAACAGGCCTGACAGGACGATATTGAAGGCCATAGCGACAAGAGAAGCCAATTGCAAGTTTGCAAAGCGGGATTGCATTTCATCAGTAAGCGATTAAAACCGCCCTTTAACGGACAGTGACGGTCATAGCAGGCCAGAATAGCAGCAGATATGAATATGGAAAGCGGCTTGAACACCGAACATCTTGAATATATTGCCTCTCCCGCTGACGAGGGAGCGCGGCTCGACAAGGTTCTGGCAACCGCATGGCCCGAGCAATCCCGTTCGCGCATCAAAAGCCTGATTGAGAACGGACATCTGCTGCTGAATGACACGCCGATCGCCAAGATGTCATACAAGGTAAAAAGTGGCGACCGCTTTGCGCTTGAAATCCCACCCGCAGTGGCGGCCGACCCAATCGCCGAAAAAATCGCGCTCGATATCCTTTATGAAGACGACGATCTGCTGGTGATCAATAAACCCGCCGGGATGGTTGTTCATCCTGCTGCGGGCAATGAAAGCGGTACATTGGTCAATGCTTTGCTGGCCCATTGTGGTGACAGCCTGTCGGGGATCGGCGGCGTGAAGCGCCCGGGTATCGTGCACCGGCTCGACAAAGACACCAGTGGGGCAATGGTGGTCGCGAAGAACGATGCAACCCATCGGGCACTTTCGACCCTGTTTTCCGAGGATAAGGAAAATATCGAACGCGCTTATATCGCCGTTGTTTGGGGTGTCCCGCGCCAAATCGAAGGCGTCATAGAGGGAAATATCGGCCGAAGCCCGCGCAATAGAAAGAAGATGGCGGTACTTCGAAATGGGGGAAAACCGGCCCTTACGCGTTACAAGGTTTTGGCAAAACGCGACGACTCGTTGGCATCTCTTGTTGAATGCAGGCTTTTGACTGGCAGAACACATCAAATTCGCGTTCACATGACCCATCTTGGTCACTCACTTATATGTGATCCAGTTTACGGTAGAAGCAAACTTACCCAGAAGTTCAGCAAGCATGTGCACGAGGTCCTGACGGGCTTTGAAAAACAGGCGCTACATGCCAGAACACTGGGATTTTTACACCCAAAAACAGGGAATTACGTCCTCACCAAAGCCCCCCTCCCGGAAGACCTACAGGAACTCATCACCTGCCTAGACCTACCCATTGGGATAGTTTGACCTAACCTTTTTGGTCTAATTTTTATTGACGACACCTAATACTCCCGTATACCTTTCAATAAGTGCTAGGGGATAAACCGCACTTTATACGAAGCGCAACGGGAGGCTTCAATGAAACAGGGAAATGCACTTCCAATCATCTCCCAAGATGGTCTGACAGTCTATTTGCAGCGCATCCGCCGTTACCCCATGCTTACACCTGAACAGGAAACGACGTTTGCATGTGAATTCCGTGACAATGATGATGCAACTGCCGCAGAAAAGCTGATTACAAGTCATTTGCGGCTGGTTGCCAAGATAGCCATGAGCTATCGCGGTTATGGACTTCCGATAAACGAACTGATCTCCGAAGGTAATGTAGGCCTGCTTCAATCGGTCAAGCGCTTTGACCCGGACAAAGGTTTCCGCCTTGCGACTTATGCGATGTGGTGGATCCGCGCCGCAATTCAGGAATATATCCTGCATTCCTGGTCGCTGGTGAAAATGGGTACCACTGCCGCCCAGAAAAAACTTTTCTTCAATCTTCGGAAACTCAAAAGCCAGATGCAGGCGATTGACGAAGGCGATCTGCGACCGGAACAGGTCGAATTCATCGCCACAAAACTTAACGTCACCGAAGATGACGTGATCATGATGAACCGTCGTCTCGCTGGGCCGGATCACTCATTGAATGCGCCAGTGCGTATTGATGGTGACGGTGAATGGGTCGACTGGATCGAAAGCGAAGATGAAGATCAGGAAACCCTGTATGGCAAGCGCGAGGAATTTGTCCAGCGCATGAATCTGCTGAAAAGTGCGATGTCACACCTGAATGCACGTGAACGTGACATCCTGACCCAGCGCCGCCTGCTCGATTCACCTGTAACGCTTGAAAATCTCAGCGTTGCATACGGAATATCGCGCGAACGCATTCGTCAGATTGAAGTTCGGGCCTTTGAAAAAGTACGCAAATCGATCCACACCGATCTGCCGATGTGAGTGCCTTGCTTACCCTCGTTAACCAACCAACATGACTGCGGCGGACAAATTGTCCGCCGCTTTTTTTATTGGTCGATGGTTTGAGATTAGGTTGCGGATTAACTGCCTGAACGGTCGATTTCCTTGATCAGGCTGTCGCCCCAGGTTTTGATCAAACCACGCTGCCTTTTACGCAATTCAGAAACACGGCGCTGGGCCGAAAGATTAAGCACATTGGCGACAATCGGTGGCATCGCCAGATACAAAAGCCATCCAAGACCGGCCGAGCCATACATGATCGACAGGGCAACGGGTTGGAAAATTTCCTGAGTTGCCACACTGGCCGTCTGCCCGCCCTGCTGCCAGATTTCCATGATATAGGGCGCAACCCCTGAAAAATTCAGACCAAAAATGCAGCGCGACATGGTGCGCCCCTGACTGCGGTCAAACATGAACGCCACCATTGATGGTAACAGCCCAACCGCCAGGGTAATGAATGTCGGTAGCGCAACCATGAACAAAAGCACGGCAGAAGCCACCACCGACAAACCGGAAAATGCGCTTTTCTTTTTACGGCCGCCTGATTGTCTCGCCATTCCTGTCCCCTACCACATATGCATCAGAAATAGCGCCGAAACCGTCAGTAGCGCAATCATGGTCGACGCAAAGGCTGCTGCCTGCTGGCCAACTTTTTCTGCCAGTTCAAGTCGTGCGGGGCCTGATGATTCAAGGTCAAAAACCTCGCTTTCTGCTTCGGAATATTCCTCGACCGCGGTGATGAATTCGGTCTGATCCTTCCGGCGTTCCTGTTCGTCATTGATCAGATTGTAAAGTTCGACAAGATTGCCGCGCTTGGCCAGTTTCGGAATTTCGTGTTCAACACGTTCCCGACGTGCCTTGCTGTGAAACACCTTGACTGCGGGTTCCATCAAACGGGCCACCCAGTGCGACAGATTTTGCAGATTATCAGGCCCATGCCGCCATTGCACAAGTGCCAGCATGCTAATGATTGCGCGACTGTATTCGACTTCATCTGACGGATTTTGCAACGCCAGAAGTTGGGGTTCAACATCGTCATCAAGGCGGGTTGCAATAAAAGCTGCAATATGCCGATCAATTGGCCATGCATCATCAGGTAACGATTCCGAAGCTTTTTCCAGTGCGGGTAAAAGCTGCTCTATGTTAACGACATAACTCTTTTCTATCATCGGGCTAAGGCAATGCTGGTTACGAACCATCGCATAAAGGCAGCGCTCATAGCCATATCCCGCACTTTGCTGCTGCACATAGTATCTAAGGTTCTTATATGCCTGCTGCAATTTTTGGACTTCCGGGTTATATCCGACTTGTCGCCCGAACCAGAAAGCAGGGATATCACGCGTTACCACATCAGCAAACCGTTGAGGCCCGCGCCCGTGCTGTACGTCGTAAGACAACATAGTCCCCAACCCGTCAACCATCGCAGAGAACCCCTTGAAACGAATAGCTCCGGTCGGATCAAGAATAATGATGGATTTAGCGACTAGGATATCTTCGGCAGCCCTCTTGTCTGCTCCCGCCCATTGCAATTGCCGGGCAGCCTCAGCCATATGCTTGGCCCTGTCGTTATCTGACAGCCCACGTCGCAACCAAGTTTCAACGGCTCCATCTTTTAGTGGGGCGAGTGCATTAATCCAGTTTTTTGCAATCCCCTGCGCCAACGACCGCGCAGTATAATAATCTTTTCCCGAAATATTTTGGGAGCGTGCAGCCCGACGTTCGGTGTTGGATTGAACTGGCTTGGCCCGCCTGCCATCAAGCCAAGCATGCAATTCGGAAAACCCCCAACGCTCTTCGGGATCATCACACAAAAGACCGCGCACGGGTTCAATCAACACCAGAGGCAGTTTTTCATTCATTACAATAGCTTGGAAAGAACCTTTGGACAGTTTGACATCAATAATGTCCTGCTCACGCAGCTTTTCGAGCGGTGTGTGCCCGATACCAAGAGCCGCAATTGTCATACCCAGCGCATACAAGTCATCCAATACCGACCCCAAACCACGTCCCGCTGGATCAGCGGTCATACGTGATATGGTTTCGTAGACTAAAGGCTGGTTGAACCCTCCAGGAGCAGAGCAACAATCCCCAACAACGACTTTCTCTGCCATTGGGTCTTCAAAGAACAGATTGTCCGCGCGAATATTACGATGGGTTAGCCCCTTTTCGGCTACCGCCTGCAGCACATTCAGCAGGGGCTCAATTACAATCTTTGAGAAATCATGCTCATCTATCTTTTTTTGTTTTTCACCCGGTACAAGCACACGTCCGCCTGCAGGCTTTTCATAGAAAAGCATCATGGTTTTTTGGTCAAACGGTGGCCAAGGCGCAATTTCGTGATCAAGAAGATCAATCTGCCCGCCGATATGGACACCGGTTAAAAAGCGCATTAGATCGTAGCGCGTCGGTATTGCTGGATCAGTTACAAGAGCAAAGGCGCCACCTTCTTCACGGCGCAGGTTATCTGCAGCATAGGCCTTGCAATTTCCCATATCGTATTCCGGAAGCCGCAGATCTGAAAACACCCGGAAATTACCAACCTCGATACTCCGTCCACCACTACCCAACGCAGTTGGGTCCTCGCCGCCCAAACCTGCAGGGGAAGGCATGGTATCTTTATTATCCGCTGCGGCAGCCTGTTCGTCAGCGCCGTCGGAAACATCCTGTTTCTGCATTTCCGCTTCTTGTGCCATGAGCCCCGGTTTTTCTTTGTTGGAGGATCCGTGCCCTGCCCTTCCCTACCTGGAAAGCAGTTTCAGCCCGTCCTCTGATCTGCCGAAACGATACTGCCGATAGCAAAACGGAGCAAGCCGTTATCCAAGCGGGGCATAAGGGTATGATCTGCCAAATCATTAGTCTTAAACGGAAAAAGCCACCGGAAAAACCGGTGGCTTTTTGCATTTTCATTCATGCACGGGATCACGCACTGAACGGGTCATGAACCAGAATGGTGTCATCGCGTTCCGGACTGGTCGACAGCAACGCAACCGGTGCCTCGATCAGCTCTTCGATACGGCGAACATATTTGATCGCCGAAGCCGGAAGATCGGCCCAGCTGCGCGCGCCCATCGTGGTTTCAGACCAGCCTTCAATGGTTTCATAAACCGGTTTGGCTTTGGCCTGAAGACGCTGGTTGGCGGGAAGATGGTCATAGATTTTGCCATCAATGTCATAGCCGGTGCAGATCTTGATTTCCTTGAACCCGTCAAGAACATCCAGCTTGGTCAATGCGATACCAGTGATGCCGTTAACCTTGACCGACTGACGGACAAGGGCCGCATCAAACCAGCCACAACGACGTTTACGCCCGGTGACAACACCGAATTCATGACCGCGTTCGCCAAGACGTTCGCCGTCCGCGTCAAACAGTTCGGACGGAAACGGGCCTTCGCCGACACGTGTGGTGTATGCCTTGGTAATCCCCAGAACATAACCGACCCCCGACGGGCCCATGCCAGAACCGGCAGCAGCCTGTCCCGAGACCGTATTGGACGAGGTCACAAACGGATACGTGCCATGATCGATATCAAGCATCGTGCCCTGCGCGCCTTCAAACAGGATACGCTGACCGGCTTCCTTGAACTGGTTAAGCGATTTCCAGACTGTGTCCGAGAACGGCAGGATTTTCGGTGCGATTTCCTTAAGCTGCGCAAGCAGTTCCGCACCGTCGACTTCCGGCTGACCCAGACCGCGCAAAAGCGCATTATGATGGGTCAGAAGGTTTTCGACCTTGGCTTCAAGAAGTTCGACATCGGCCAGATCGCCAACGCGGATCGCACGGCGACCAACGCGGTCTTCATATGCCGGGCCGATCCCGCGACCGGTGGTACCGATCTTGTTGTTGCCGGTTGCCGCAGCTTCGCGTGCCTTGTCCAGATTGCCGTGCAACGGCAGAATAAGACAGGCATTTTCTGCAACGCGCAGGTTTTCCGGCGTGATTTCAACGCCCTGCCCTTTAAGGCGGTCAATCTCGGTCAGAAGCGCCCACGGATCAACGACAACGCCGTTACCGATAACCGACAGCTTGTTCTTGCGAACAATACCCGACGGCAGAAGGCTAAGCTTATAGGTCGTTCCGTCGATCACCAAAGTATGACCGGCGTTATGACCGCCCTGGAAACGCACAACGACGTCTGCCCGTTCGGACAGCCAGTCGACGATCTTGCCTTTCCCCTCGTCCCCCCATTGGGAACCGATCACGGCAACATTGGTCATCGCAAAACTCCTTGCGCGATAAGAAATGGTTCTGGGTTACGCACCCAGCGGCACGATCTGGCCGCCAAGATAAATGAAACTGCATCCCATGCGGCGTGCTTCCTTGCGCGCCGCAACTTCTGTTTTGGCTTCGGCCGCACCTTCAAGTGCCGCCACAGTATAATGGCCGTCTTTGCGCAATTGGCGCGCTTCGCGCTGCGGCGTGCCTAACGGCAAATAAACCCGTTCAACCGGCTTTACATCGGCAAGGCCGCGCAAAATCGTATCCATGAAAAGCGACATGCCGGTTGCGGCCTCGCCGCCCGAACCACCCGCACGGTAACGACCGCCACGCCCCAATTCACCGCGAACATGCTTGGCAAACAGGGTAAAGCTGACACCGGTCTGATACCGGAAACCGGCCATTTCAACCGGATCAATGGTCAAGGCCGCATCAAGATCAGATGCCAGAATACGTTCGGCAACCTCGATCAGACGGTGCAATTCTTCGGACGCGCCCAACGGCAGTTCAAGCTTTTTAAGCTTCGGCAATGCTGCCTGCGCCGGACCGGCGGCTTCAAGCAGGGCCACCAGCACATCGGTCACATTGCCACTAACAGCTTTGACCGCCGCGACGTCGCGATGTTCAAGGGCCCCGATCAGCGTTTCGCGATCATCGGCTGCAACACCAAAGGCATCAAACAAACGGACCGGCAGGGTCGGCAAATTCAGATCAACGGAAACATCCGGCAAACCGACATGTTCCAACGCCTCAAGCGCAAGCAGCACGATCTCGGTATCTGCTGCGGCGCTGGATACACCAATCAACTCCGCCCCGACCTGGGCAAACTGGCGTTCCGGGCGCAACTGTGTGCCCTTGATCCGCAATACATCGCCGGAATAGGAAAGACGCAACGGACGCGGCGCATCGCCAAGGCGGGTTGCCGCGATACGACCGACCTGCGGGGTCATGTCGGAACGAACACCCATCATCCGGTGCGACACCGGGTCCATCAGGCGGAAAGTCTGGGTGGCTAGTTCCGGCGCTGCACCCTCCAGAAGGCTCTCTTCGAATTCGACCAGCGGCGTCTTGACCCGGTCGTAGCCCGCATGTGCGAAACTGCTCATCAGCTTTTCACGGATGTCAGCTTCCCGTGCAGCGATTCCAGGCAGAACATCCTGAAGGCCGGCGGGCAAAAGAGCTTTCCTGGCAAGTTCGGTCATTATATGTGCTTTCCGGACAAGGCGCGCAAAATCGGTTCAGGTCGTGCCTGATCTATATATCCGGTAGCGGTTACTAACGCTTTGTTCCGGACAGGGCAACGGGAAAACCCCCGAAGACGCAAATAATACTTACGAATTACCGATCATCCAGCCTGAATTTCAGCTTTGACCGTCGCATATGCCCAATCAAGCCATGGCAGCAACGCTTTGACATCACTTGGTTCCACAGTCGCACCACCCCAAATCCGCAAGCCCGGAGGCGCATCGCGATAGCCATTGATGTCCATTGCGATTTCTTCGGCTTCAAGAATCTGCGAAATGCGTTTTGGCAATGCGGCCTGCTTTTCCGCCGGCAATGACAGGGCCCAAGGGTCGACAATCTTGATGCACATTGATGTATTGGACGCCGTTTCCGGCTTTTCCGACAAATCAGCCGCCCAGTCACTTTTGGCAAGCCATTCATCAAGATAGGCGCGATTCTGACGGGTGCGTTTCAGCAAACCGTCAAGACCGCCGATATCTTCGGCCCATTTCAGGGCGTCAATGGCATCCTCAACCACCAGCATCGATGGGGTATTGATCGTTTCCCCACGGAAAATGCCGTCAATCAGTTTACCGCCCTTGGTCATGCGGAATATTTTCGGCATCGGCCAAGCCGGATTATGGCTTTCAAGGCGTTCAACGGCACGCGGGCTCAGAATAATGATGCCATGACCACCCTCGCCGCCCAGAACTTTCTGCCAGCTATAGGTCACAACGTCGAGCTTGTCCCAAGGCAGTTCCATGGCAAAAATCGCCGAAGTGGCATCGCAAATCGTAAGGCCCTTGCGGTCCGATGCGATCCAGTCGCCATTTGGCACCCGCACACCGGCTGTCGTGCCGTTCCAGGTAAAGACAACGTCCCGGTCAAAATCAACCGCACCAAGATCGGGCAACTTGCCATAACCGGCTTCCATGACGCGAACATCAGGCAGGTTTAGCTGTTTTAAAACATCGGTTACCCAAAGCGACCCGAAGCTTTCCCATGCCAGCATATCAACGCCGCGTGGCCCCAAAAGTGACCACAACGCCATTTCCACCGCACCGGTATCGGACGCCGGAACAACCCCAAGCAGATAATCATCAGGCAGATTCAGGATCGCACGCGAACGATCAATGACCTCTTCCATGCGTTCCTTGCCGAATTTGGAACGATGTGACCGGCCAAGAACACGGGTATCAAGCGCATCTGCCGACCAGCCCGGACGTTTTTTGCACGGGCCCGACGAAAAATTCGGGCTTGCGGGGCGCTGGTTTGGTTTGGCAAAGGCATCAGTGGAATTGGCGGTTACATTGGCATTCTGG
The DNA here is from genome assembly GCF_000714555.1 of Thalassospira permensis NBRC 106175. Taxonomy (NCBI): domain Bacteria; kingdom Pseudomonadati; phylum Pseudomonadota; class Alphaproteobacteria; order Rhodospirillales; family Thalassospiraceae; genus Thalassospira; species Thalassospira permensis. The sequence continues at coordinate 55,872 of NZ_AUNC01000009.1, forward strand.
GCCATCGGCATATTCCTGAGATAATCGAACGGTGCAGGCGCACTATTCTGCGTCAAAATCGGAGCCCGATCCTATTGCGGCACGCCCAAAAGTCAAACGCCTTTGGCGCATTATAACTGCACGCATTTGCATGACAGATCAGCCAATCGCGCACAGGCATTTCAGATCAGAACGGAATGTCGTAATACCAAGGCGCGAACAGACTGAACGCCAGCCACAAAATGATGATCAACGGCGTCCCGGCGCGCAGGAAATCGACAAATCGGTAATGCCCCGGCCCCATCACCAGAAGGTTGGTCTGATACCCCACCGGCGATGCAAATGAACAGTTGGCCGCCATCACCACCGCAATGGCAAAGATATGCGGCTCAACCCCGAGATTCTGGGCCATGCCGATCCCGATTGGCGTGAACAGAACAGCACAGGCATTGTTCGACAGAACATTGGTAAACACCGCAACAATCAGGAAGAACAGCGACAAAATCACCGGTGCCGGTGCCCCGCGCGTTGCCGCTAGCAACTGATCGGCCACGAATTCCGCCCCGCCGGTCAATTGCAAGGCATTACCAAGGGCAAGGGCAGCCGCCACCAGCAGCACGATCTTCCGGTCAATCGCGCGTGCTGCCTGACGCAGGTTAAGCGCACCAGATGCAATCATAAGCGCCGCACCGATAAAGCTTGAAACCATGATCGGCACCAGACCGGTCGCCGCCACCGCAATCACACCAAGGAAAATGGCCGCGGCACGACGGGCATGGAACGGGCGCGGCAAGGTACGGGTCGACCATTCCAGCAAAACCACATCACGAATGGTACGCAGGGCTTCAACATCCTCGGACCGCCCCTGCACCAGAAGAACGTCACCGGCTTCAAGGCGGATTTCGGTCATCTGCGTGCGGATCATGCGCGAACGGCGCTGAATGCCAAGGACAAGGCATTTGTACTGATAGCGGAAACCGATCTGTTCAAGGTTAAAACCGATCAGACGCGATCCTGGCGGCAGCATGACCTCGGCCAGAAGCTGGGTCGATTTTTGTGGGATTTCTTCACCGCCTTCATGGACGGCCGCGGCTTCCGCATGCAGAAGGCCCGGGTCTTTTTGCAGCGCCTCGGTCAGGGCCTTGCGCGTGGCTGCAACGACAAGAACGTCACCTGCCTGAATTTCCATATCTTCGTCAAACGGCGGCAGATCGGCATGTTCACGCCGAACAATCATCTGGATCGTAATATTGGGCAGGTCTTTAAAGAACCCGGCCACAGGACGGGTACCGATCATCTGAGACGCCGGGCCGACGGTGATCTGGGCGATGAATTGTTTACCACTGCTATCGGGGTTGGCAAGCTTGCTGCGCATCGATGCCAGCGCGGGCAAAAGGCGGGGCGCGACGAACAGCACATAGACAAAGCCCACCAGCGCCAGCACACTGCCAATCACCGTGAATTCAAAAAACTCGAGTGCAGGCATGCCAAGTTCGATCAACGAGCTTGATACCAGAAGGTTGGTCGAAGACCCGATCAGGGTCGTCATGCCGCCCAGAATGGCGACGTAAGACAACGGGATCATCAATGCACTGGGCGAACGCTGAATACGCTCCGACAGCGCCTGAATGATTGGTATGAAGATAACAACGACCGGGGTGTTGTTCAGGAATGCCGACATCAGCATCACGACAAACAAGCCGACAAAAATCGCCATCGAGGCATTCTTGCCGCCATGTTCGGTAATCAGACCAGCGATATAACTGACCCCGCCGGTCAGCACCATGCCCTGCCCGACGACCAACAATGAAAGCACAGTCAGCAAGGCCGGGTTGGCAAACCCAGACATCAGCGCGCCCGCATCAAGCAGGTTGTTGCCATCGGCATCGGGCAACGGGAAGAAATTGAAGAACAGCAGCAAAGTGGCAATCAGCGCCATGCTGGTCAGCTCAAGCGATATGCGCTCCAGCCCATACAGGACCAGCGATCCGGCGACCAGCGCCAGAACCACCCACATCTGCAATGGCGTCGCAGAACTGGCGACAACACTATCGATCACGATCTATCTTCCCCTGCAACAGCGCTTTTATACGGGGTTGTGGCAGGCCATTCAAAACGCCCGTCCATTCCCCGAAAGTCGTATTTTGCCCTTACTTAGACGAAAGCCCCCGCAAGAGGTCAATAAAAATCAAACGTCGGATCACGGCCTTGCGCGATAGTGGGTAGACCGCGCAACCCTGCCAGATCACCAAAACCCGGTATTTTGCCATAAAAATGGCGGACAGTGTTGTGCCCTGCCCGCCATTGCAACGATCGCTTTTCGACAGTCTGTCCGACGTCAATCAGGCAGATAAATCTCACCCTTAAGATACAAAAGCGCATTGCCCTTCAGATGGACGCGTTCCCCATCAATCGTACAATCAACGATCCCGCCACGCTTGGACGCCTGATACCCGACAACATTGGATTTACCGCTATGTTCCGCCCAATATGGCGCAACAACACAATGCATGTAGCCGGTTACAGGGTCTTCATCGATACCAAGGGCGGGCAGGAAATACCGCGATACCATATCAATGCCCGGCTGATCACCTGGTGCGGTAACGATTACGCCGCGTTCGGCAAGTTTCCCTAATGCCGACATATCCGGTTTCATGTTCCGCACCACCGATGCATCGTCATAAACCACGACAAAATCGGTATCCCGGCTGGTAACACGGAAAGTCCCCCGCGGGGCTGCGTCGGATATGGAGGCAAGAACATGCGCCGGAACATCATCAGGAGCAATCGATTGCTTGGGGAAATTAAGTACAATCGCATCACCATCGCGCCGCGCGGTCAGAATGCCGCTGGCACTTTGCAATCGTATTAAATCACCGTCAAAACCCAGCATATTGAAAATGACAAACGCACTCGCCAGCGTCGCGTGACCACAAAGCGGCACTTCGACCGTTGGTGTGAACCATCGGATATGAAAATCAGCCCCGTCATTCTTTGCCGGATCAAGCTTCACCACGAAAGCCGTTTCCGACAGATTGTTTTCCATCGCAATATTTTGCATGACCACCTCGGGCAACCAGCCATCAAGCGGCACGACTGCCGCCGGATTACCGGCAAACATCCGGTTGGTAAAAGCATCAATCTGATAAATCGGAAGCGTTTTCATTCGTCTTTTATCCTGAATGGTCTTTGATACTTGGAAAACAGCGCCTTTACAGCACACTGTCAATCGCATCCTTGACGATTTGCAGATCGTGATCGCGCATGCGCCAGTTGCTGAACGCCGCACGGAACCCGAACCGTCCACCATACATCGTCGGCGTCATAAACAGTTTCCCGGTCGCATTGATACGCGCCAGCAAGGCACGATTATCATCATCGCTGCCCGGGCCGGTAAACATGGTCACGTTAAGTTTGGGATCGGCCAGCAATTCAAGCCGGTCATGACCACGCACCCATTGCGCCAGATCAACTGCCTGATCGCAGTTCGCCCGAACAATCCCGGCAAAACCGTCACGTCCATAGGCGACCATCGCCAGCCAAAGCGGCAAAGCCCGGAACCGGCGGGAATTTTCCACCCCACGATTGATGTACATATTTCCAACCGCATCCGTCTGCAAATACGGCGCAAACGCCCGGCAGCAGGTTTCAAGCACACTGATATGCCGGGTCAGGAAAATTCCGCAATCATAGGGAACATTCAGCCATTTATGACCATCTGAGGTGATCGAGTCTGCCCGGTCAAGTCCTGCTAGCAAATGGGCGCGCCGATCATCAAGGGCAGCAAACATGCCAAACGCTGCATCAACATGCAGCCACGCCCCATAAGCCGCACACAAATCGGCAATCGCGATCAGATCATCGAAATCCGTCGCATTCACCGTGCCCGCAGACGCGATAACCAGCTTGGCCTTGGCCGTACTTGCCGCAAGGCGGTTTTTAAGATCGGTGATATCGGTTTCCTCGGTCCCCGGTCGGGTTGCAACCTTGGTAAAGCTATTGCGACCAATCCCGGTAACCGACAAATCCTTGATCATGCTGGCATGCGGGCTTGCGGCAAATATTTCAAAACCTGGCAGCACACCCGCCCCGTCGGCGTCAACATCAACGCCGATCTGCTGACCGCACCATTGGCGCCCGGCAACAAGCCCCAAAAGGTTCGATACCGTCGCACCCGTTGTCAGTACACCATCAAAACGCCTGCGGGGTAGCCCGGCCATCTCGCAAATCCAGTTGATCACCTGTTCTTCGACTGCTGCCGTAACGCTGCCCTCCGGGCCGGTTGCGTTCTGATCGATTGCGCCTGTCAACCAATCACCGGCAAGGGCGGCCGGTGTCGTGCCGCCGGTCACAAAACCAAGATAACGGGGACCGATTGATGCGGCGAGCAGCGGCAGAATTTCTTCCTTCGCTGCCCGCAGCGCATCAAGCGTACCGCGACCCTTCCCCGGCATCGGGCGCGAGGGATCAAAGGTAGAAAAGTCGCGGCAGGTCACATCCATGTCGTCAGCACCCTGAACAAAGTCGCGTGCCATATCGCTGGTTGCGGCCAGTATCTGGTCAAGCTGTTCAAGATCATCAAACATCAGATGACGCGCCGTCGTCGCAGTGGGGCTGCTGCCGGCACGATTTAACGGGCGGCTCATTGGGTATCTCCGTTCAGGATACGGGCATAGTCGGTCCGGTCGATATTGGAACCACTCAGAATGACAGCTGTCTTCTTGCCGATATTGCGTTCGTGATCTGCAATCGCCGCGGCAAGTGATACCGCCCCCGCACCCTCGGCAAGGGTGTGGCAGGAACTGAAATAAAGGCGCATGGCATCGCGGATTTGATCATCACTTACCGCAACAATATCTGACGCGCCGTCTTTGATGATTGCGAACGCTGCCGGATCAGGACTGCGACAGGCAACGCCATCTGCAAACGTATTCGCGGTTGGTGTTGTAATCACCTTGCCCGCCCGGAAGGATTGCAGCACGGCATCTGCCCCCGTCGCGACAACACCGATAATGTCGGTATCAAGGCCCAGAGCATCGCGCACTGTAATCAACGAACAAATCCCTGACCCCATGCCAATCGGCACGTAAATCCGGTCAAGCTTTCTGACCGCATCAAACAATTCCAGCCCGTATGATGCAACGCCGCGCACCAGTTCCGGGTGAAAGGGCGGCACCATCACCAAATCTTCGGCAGCGGCATATTGGCCTGCATATTCCGCAGCATCCTGAAAATCGTCGCCATGCTCGATGACCTCGGCACCCCAAGCCCGCATCGCTGCGTTCTTTTCAACCGAGTTGCCGCGCGGAACAATAATGGTTGCCGAAAGGCCCGACTGACTGGCGGCATGTGCCAGACTTTGGCCGTGATTGCCACGCGTGGCACTTATGATGCCCCGCGACACTCCGATGGAATTTTTCAGATAACGACAAAATGTCAGCCCGCCACGAATTTTGAACGCACCAAGGCGGGTATGGTTTTCATGCTTCACATACAGGGACAATCCAGTCGCCCGATCCAGCAACGGCCAGCGTATTGTCGGCGTCGAAGCCACATATTGGTGGACATAAGACGCAGCTTCGCGAAGCTCCTTTTCGGTAAACAGCGACATTGTCACCCTTTCGGATAGTTCATCAGTACAATCGAATGATATTCATCGGGACAATTTCAGACAGGGTTCGAACGGAGGCACGAGGGAGCGTGAACCTCCGTTCGGCGCAACATAATCTAGTTGCGCGGGGGGAACCCTGTCCAAAACGGCTTTGACAATTCGTGATCCAGATCGGATCGCGTCATTCCGATATCCTTCAGAAGGTGATCATCAAGCTTTTCCAACATTCTGCGGTCGCGTGCGTGTTCCTGCCAGACGCGAAGATATTCGACGACGAAGACAGCGATGCCGGCAACAGCAGAACGCCAGTCAGTCGCCTTGACAGCGCCTTTGGTGTTCATCTGTACGTTTCCTTTGATATTGAGTTCGGAAACCCGGATTGTATCGTTACAATTTACCATCACTTCCTCCTGTCGACTAATTGTACCGATTTTGTTTTGTCATTGACATTGACATTGTGTCAATTTAAACATTGTCACCATGACAATATGGCTTCCAAACATCGAAGGCGGCAGCGGCCCTGTTTATCGACGGATCGCACACGCCATCCGCAGCGCGGTTGATGACGGGTCACTCAAACCCGGCGACCGTCTTCCCACCCATCGCGACCTTGCCTATCACCTTGGCGTTACAGTCGGTACGATTACGCGGTCCTACCGCGAGGCGGAAAGACTGGGGCTTGTTGCTGGCGAAGTCGGACGCGGCACATATGTGCTGGGCAGTTTGCAAAGCGAACTGGATATGGCGGCGACGGTTCCCGCACCGGGACACTTCAGTAACAATATCGGGAAAATGGCCCGCGAAACGGCAAATGATGATGACGAGGATATCGGGCCGGTCAATTTCCGCATGAATTGCCCCCTCCCCCCGCGCGAAGACCATATTCGCAATGTCCTGATTGATGTCGCCAAATGTACCCCTCTGGATGACATGATCACCTACAAGTCGGAATATGGCATGCCGGGCCACCGGCGCGCCCTTGCCTCAATGGCCGGTGCACTCGGACTGGATGACAATCCGGAACGTGTTCTGCCAACCGCAGGCGTTCAGCACGGAATGACGGTTTCATTGCTGGCAACCGTACGACCAGGCGATCTGGTCCTGTGCGAGGAACTGACCTATCCGAACCTGCGCAGCCTTGCAAATCTGCTGCAATTCCGTCTGCGTGGTGTTGCCATGGACGACGAAGGCATCATTCCGGATGTTCTTGAAACCCTTTGCCGAACACAAAGCCCGCGCGCCATTTATTTGATGCCAACCCTGCACAATCCGCTGTGCTGCACCATGAGCCAACAGCGACGCATGGAAATCGCTGAAATTCTGCGCAAATATGATCTGCTTTTGATCGAGGATGGCATCTATCACTTCCTCAATCCCGATGCGCCACCGCCGCTCTCATGCTTTGCGCCGGAACGCAGCATCTATCTGGACGGGGTCTCAAAAAGCATCGGCGGCGGTCTTCGCGTCGGTTATATCCACGCCCCAAGCGAAATGATCGCCAAACTCGCAAGCGCCATTCGATCAACCTGCTGGATGGTATCGGCCATCAATCTGGAACTTGTTTCACGCCTGATCGAAGATGGCAGCCTCAAACGATATGAAGCCTGGCACCGTGAAGAAGCCGCAAGACGGCTTTCGATCATTCTGGGCACGCTAAAGGGCTACAATGTCCGGTTTCATCCGACCAACTATCATATCTGGCTTGATCTGCCCGACCATATCGATCCGGGTGAACTGGTCATGAATGCGGCCAATAACGGTGTGCTTCTGACCGCGGCACAGCAGTTTTCGGTCGGGCATCCACAACGCGGGCTAAGGCTTTGTTTCGGGGCCGAAAAATCGACCGAACGTCTGCGTCACGGCGTTCAGATTGTCGAACGCCTGCTGCAAACCAGCGAGTTTGGCAATACGGTCGTGATGTAAACCGTTTTTTGTCCATGACTGAAACGCCTTTTGGTTGCGGTTTGATAATAGCTGCACGAGGCATTACACCATCGCATCATCAATACCCGGGACGCCCATATCGCAAAATCGACAAGCTGCTCTTGACCGTCCTATCGCGTTGCTTCCAAGATAAGATTTCGTGATCGGCGTCCTTGCCTGATCACATCCTTTTTGGGCAGCAGAAAGACAGCAAATGCCAGTTTCCCGCCTCGACGCTGATGATTGTGGCTTCCCCCACTTCCGGATTCGCAGCCCACACAAAGACCAGTCTCCTGAAATTTTTGCTTTTTCATCGCATTACCGAGCAGCAGAGGCATTGAAGTTCGGTCTTTCAATGTCCGAGCCGGGCTTCAACATCTTTGTTCTGGGCCTTGATCGCGCTGGTCGTATGACCGCAACCCTCGAATATCTAAAAAAGTCGATGGAAGAGCGCCCAGCACCACAGGACTGGGTATATCTGAACAACTTTTCCCGCACCAATCGCCCGCGCCCTTATGCCCTTCCCGCCGGTGAAGGCCGCAAACTGGCCGATGCGATGGAAACGCTGGTATCGCACCTGCGCGAGGCATTTGCATCCGCATTCAACGCGCCAGCCCACCTGACCGAAACCCAGACCCAGACGGAAGAAGCGCGCGCACAGCTCCGCGAAAAATTCGACGCCTTGCGCGAATATGCCCGCGAACGCGGCCTGGATGTTCAGGAAAACGAAAAAGGCGTGATGATCGTCGCCCTGAACGAGGAAGGCGAGCCCGTTTCGCTTGACGAAATCCCCAAAGAGCGCCGCGCCGAAGCCGAAGATGCATTTGAAGAAGTCGCCGAAGAAGCCCGCAAGACGCTGCTTTCGACCCGCGATCTCGAAGAACAGATTTCCGATACGCTTGATGCGCTTCGCCGCGGGGCCGCAAAGGTCGTTCTGAAGCCGCGCATTCGCAAAATCCGCGACAAATTCACCGCACCGGGAATGAAGGCGTGGTTCGAAGCACTTGAAAAAGACATTCTGGATAATATCGACGCGTTCGAAGAAGCCAGCGACCAGCCCGCCATCGACAGCGGCGATGGCAAAATGCCCGAAACCGTCGATGACCGTTATGCGGTCAATCTTCTGATCGACCATTCGCGCGACAAGCATCCTGATGTCGTTCTGGAACCAAGCCCAAGCTATGATAACCTGTTTGGCCAAATCCAGTACCGCCCGGTAGCAGGTGGCATGCACCCGCATTTCAGCCTGATCAAGCCAGGTGCCCTGCATCGCGCCAATGGCGGCGTTCTGGTTTTACGCGCGGAATCGCTGGTCGAACACGAAGACAGCTGGGCGTTCCTGAAAGCAGCCCTTCGTGATGGCGAAATCCGGATCGAGGAAACCCATAAATCCGGCCCGCCAACTGCCGGTGCACCGGAGCCGCGCCCCATCCCGCTTGACGTCAAGGTCGTGATCGTCGGCGCACCGAAATATTACTATACATTCTTCTCGCTGGATGTTGATTTTCGCAACCATTTCCGGGTGAAGGCCGACATCGATGCCGACATGCCCGCCGCAGGTCGTAACATTTCGATCTATACCGGATTACTGCGTGATTCTGCATTGTCACGTACCGGCATCCCGCTTGATAACGGGGCCATCCGCCAATTGCTGGGTCAGGCGGCCCGCTGGGCCGGGGAACGTGACAAACTGACCGCACAGATCGAGCGGGTCGAGGATGTAGCCATCGAAGCCGGCGCACTGGCCAAGACCGACAAACGCAGCAGCATCCGGGCCGCCGACGTCAGGCGCGCCATCGAAGAACGCCGTCATCGCAACAGCCGACTTGAAGACCGGTCCCATGAACGGGTTCAGCGTCGCGAAATCCTGATCGACAGCTATGGTGCGGTTGTCGGGCAAGTTAACGCGCTGACCGTTCTCGATTATGGCGATCACGCATTTGGTTTGCCTGCACGCGTATCGGCACGCTCCTATGTCGGCAGCCTCGGCGTTTTGAACATCGAACGCATGGTCGATATGTCTGGCCCATTGCAGCAGAAATCGGTCATGACAATCGAAGGGTTCCTTAAATCCCGCTTTGCACAGGAATTCCCCCTATCCTTTGCCTGTAACGTGACGTTCGAACAGAACTATGGCGGGATAGAAGGTGATTCGGCATCCATGGCCGAACTTTGCGCGATCATTTCGTCAATTTCCAACATCCCGATGCGCCAGAATATCGGTGTAACAGGATCAATGAACCAGTTCGGGCAGGCACAGCCAGTCGGGGGCATTTCGCACAAGATCGAAGGATTTTATCGCATTTGTGCCGATCAGGGCTTTACCGGCGATCAGGGTGTGATCATCCCACTGGCCAATGCGGAAAATGTTGTTCTGCGCGAGGAAGTTGTTCAGGCAATTCGTCAGGGCAAGTTCAACATCTGGACGGTGGAACACATCAATGACGCCATCGAATTGCTCAGCGGCAAGCCATGTGGCGATCATCCCGAAGGCCAGTACACCGCCGACAGCGTTTATGGCAAGGCAATGGAACGGCTGCGCCAGAATGACCGCATCCTGCGCGAACGCCACGCCTTCCCGGCATGGTCGGAACAATAAATGATACCGGCGGCGATATCCCCTGTTCGCGTTCGATACGGATCAAAACTGGCCAGTATCGTGACAGGATGCATTGCCGCCGGTCTTTTTCTGACCATGGGCCCGGGTCAGGTCGCGGCGCAAAATATCGAGACAGCACATCCCGCAAGCAAAGAAATGAAATCCGGTCTGGACGCCATACCGACCGATCTACCCGTTCACACCAGCAGCCCGTCGCCGGTCAGTCAACCTTTCAGCCTTCTGCCCGGCACCATCCGAACCGACCCCGTTTTACTTGAAGACACAGATCGGCCAAGCCTTGCCGAGCAATATCGAATGGAAAAACAGGGTATCAAACGCGTGCCATCGCGAGCAGCAGGCGCAAAACGCACAATCATGGAAAAACCTGCGCCAGCACTCATCGCCCAGCCAAAATCTGCATCTGCATCTGCATCCGCGAACACACAGCATATGACAATATCGCCTTTAATCCCCGAAACCGGTGCGTCACAGGCGTCAACATTGACAGCGACAAGTCTCTCCCCCGCCGGAACTGACGGCGCATTTGCGATCCAGCTTGGTGCGTTTCGCGATACGATCAGTGCCCAAACCTATTGGGCAAGTTTCATGATCCGGTATCCCGATCTGGCACAATCCCACCCCCGCAACCTTTCAACCATAGACATCGGAACCAAGGGAACGTTTCATCGGCTGCGCCTTGGTGGGTTTGCGGATATTGCCAGCGCTGAAAAACAATGCCGCCAGCTTTTGGCTGACGGCACGGATTGCTTTGCAACGCATAATCAATAAAGTCGCATTCACGTTGCGTGAATGCGACCGGAAACCGTCCTATTTGGCATCACCGCCCAGCAATACAATCTTGTCAACGATCAGGGTTTCGGCCTCGGTGCAGGTCGTCATCAACGCACCATGGCCGGTCACCCGAACCTTGTCACCAGGACGGAAATTGCTTGCCTTGTTTGCCAGCGCATAAAGGGTTCCGTCATCCGCACGAAACGTGACGCATTCCCGGCCATTATCGGTAATTTCCCCGGTCAGGGTCATGTTTTCTTTCTGAAATGCCGAACATGCCGACATCAACATTCCCGCAGCCAGAATCGCAGCAAACTTGCCAGACACGGCGCCAATTCCGGTTTTCATTATCGTTCTCCTGTGCTCGTGCGGTTTCCTGCCGTCACAAAACCTTACTTTCTTCGTTAATGATGTTGTAACGCACTGGACTTTAAAAAGGATACTGTCAAACGTTTTACGCGTTTCAGTTTGCATTGTCATTGATAACAAGATCAAAGATGAACAACTCGCATCTAGAGCTTCTGAAAAAACTGGCTGACGAGTTTCAACCGCGAACGGATGTTAACACCCGTGCCACAGTTGAAGCCGAAAGCACGGATGCATTTGCGACACTTGTTGATCTTGCACGCGACATGCAAAACCGTCTCGACCAGCAGCAGAACCGCATCCGACAGCTTGAACAAATGGTCGAAACCGACGAGTTGACAGGTCTCTATAACCGTCGCGGTTTCCTGCGTCGTGTTCGCGAAACCATGGCACGTGCCGCCCGTCACCCGGAAAACGGCATTCTGGTCATTGCCGATCTTGACGGCTTCAAATTGATCAATGATCACCATGGCCATGCCGCTGGCGATGCCATCCTGCGCCATTTCGGCCAAAACCTTCGCACACATACACGCGCTGATGATTTTGTCGCCCGCTTTGGTGGTGACGAATTTGCCATACTGCTGGTCGGCAGCATTCCCGAAGTCGCAGAACGTCGGATAAGTGACCTTGAAAAAGCAACATCGCGCTTCCCGCTAATTTGGCAGGGAGCAGCCCTTCCGATCCGAGCCAGCTTCGGCTTTACCGTCTATAATGGCAAAAGCGATATCACACAGCTTTTGCAGCAGGCAGATGACGCAATGTATGCCAACAAACACGCAAAACGCCCCCATTCCGAAAGCAGCCACAACGCCGCCTGACAGTGACTGCGATGTCAGTATTGTCGTTTGAAATACGGTTCCCGTCTGCGTCACGTGACACAAACCAGCCCTGTGTAATCACAATGCCCGGTATCCACCGGCTTTTTTTTGTTTATTAAGTCCTTTTCCTTCATATTACCCCTTAAGATCGCTATTTAAGAAGAACAGGGAAAACGACTTCGGAATTCATCCGAAGCTTTTGGGGGTCAGGCTTGTGATGGTTCTCGTATGACGGACAATATGAGCTATTCAGCAGAAACAAACGACAGGGACCTACTGGCTGCCATGGCGTTCTGCTGGGCGGACATGCTGCTTGAAGTCGACGAGAACGGATACATCCTGTTTGTGGCCGGTGCGACCGAAAGTCTTTTGGGCTGCCTGCCGGAACGATTGATCGGCGAGGCACTTGATAAGCTGGTCATAAAGTCGGAACGGCCGCTGTTACGGGCCTATCTTCATGCCAGTTCCGGGATCAAACGGCTTGAAGAACTCGATCTTGATTTTCAGTTGATCGAGGATGATGGAATTGCCCTTGGCAATCCGGTTCCCCTGTCACTTAGCGGCTATATGATTTCCGAACCGATCGGTCGTTATTTTATTGCGGCCCGCCATCGCGCGATACGTCCGCGCGCACGATCGGGCATTGATCGCCTGATCCTGCAAAACACGTTGTCTGCGGTAAGCTCAAAAACAGGCAAGAACGACCAGCAAGCAGAAACCGCCGCACGCATGGCCTCAAGCCATAGCGAAGCCCTTGTGGTTCTTGAAAACCTCGCCGCCCTTCGCAGCCAGGCAGAAACCGATGCGACCAACGAGCTTGCGCGCCTGATCGGGATTGGCATCGGCAACCGCCGAAGCCCCGAAAACCTTGAGCCAGACGGCGGTTATCTGGTTGACGAGCCGATGATCGAACTGGAACGCCGAATTGTCGCCTATGCCAGTGCATTACGCGCCGATCTTGACGATCCGGATTGCAGCGATGCGGCAAACGCCCCCGATCCTTTCAAAAATCTGAACCTTGCCACGGGCAGTTCTGGCACGTCGGGTGCTTCGACACTGACCAACAATGATCTGTTTGGCCGTGACTATGACCTTGCCAGCGGGTTTCACCGCCTCACACAGAATGTCCGCCAACCGATAGAAAATGGTGAAAGAGAAACCAATCTGACGCGTGCTGTTGCATATGCGCTTAATCGTCTGCAGCATCGCGGTGATTCGGATGTATCGGCCGAACGCCTTTCAGCAAGCTTGCCGCATCTTATTCAGGAAACCCTGAAATCGGTTCGGGCATTTCGCGAAATTGTGCAGAACGGATCCTTTGCCGTCGCGCTGCAACCGATCGTGCATCTCGAAAGCCTTGAGATGCACCATTACGAAGCATTGGCGCGGTTCCATCACGGCGGCAGCGCCCTTGCGGTTGATCAGATCATTCATTTTGCCGAAGGCACCGGATTGATTACCGAATTCGATCTGGCAATGTGTCAGAAGGTGCTGGATCACGTCACGCTTGAACCTGAACGCGTAACTCATTCTGTTGCAGTTAATTTATCCGGCCACTCGCTTGAACAGCAGGATTTTCTGCCAGCACTTGAACAAATTCTGGATCGCTATGATATCGATCCGGCAAAAATCATGTTCGAGGTGACAGAAACGTCGCGCATTCGCGGATTGCGCGACGTGAATGATGGTCTGCAGCGCCTGCGCGCACGCGGGCACCTTGTCTGCCTTGACGATTTCGGGGCCGGGGCCGCCAATTTCGAATATCTGAGCGCGCTTGACGTCGACATCATCAAATTTGATGGCGGTGCCATGCGAACGGCTCTGGCCAAACCCAAAGGCCGCGCTTTTATCAAGGCAACGGCCCTGCTTTGCCGGGATCTTGGCATCCATACAATTGCAGAAATGATCTATGATCAGGCCAGCTTCGAACTGGTTCGCGATCTGGGCATTGATTACGGTCAAGGATATCATCTTGGCGCACCCGTAACGCTTGCCAGTGTAAATACCGGATCATCAAATACCACGCAAACCGCCGATGCGACCGGAGGCGGAAAATGAACCGGCACCACAAGGATGCTGAGAAGGCAATGTCTGACCATACCGATGTGACGTCCGAACAGGTTTTCATCCTTGATCCACAAACCATGGCCGATGCAGAGGCCCCCGTTCTGGTCATGGACAAGAACGGAACGCCCCTGTTTGCCAACAAAAATGCTCGAAGCTTTGCCGAAGGTATTCGTGACGGCCTATTCCCCGAAATCAACAAACTGGTCTTGCGCGCAATCACAACACCCGGCGGGGTTTTAGAACTGCTGACTTTCGAAGTTCAAGAGGGCACAGCAACGCTTGAACTGACGGCCCTGCCAATGACGGATGACCGTGTTCTGCTGCTGCCACGTGATGTCAGTATGGATCGTAACCTGCGCGAGGCCTTGATTGATTCGCGCCAGCGTTACCGTGACATTGTCGAAGTATCCTCTGCCTTCGCATGGGAAACCGACGATACCGGCAAATTCATTTTCGTCTCGCCGCGCGGCGCACTTGGCTACAAGGCCGAACAGCTTGTCGGACGGTCACCTCTTGATTTCCTTCTTGATACCGCCGATCAGGACAGCGAAATCGTATTTCGCAGCCAAAAGGCCGTTCGGGATGTGCCGATCTGGCTTAAACGGGCCAATGGTAATGCCGCCTGTCTGGCCGTTTCCTCGACCCCGGTTTACACGCGTGATGGCCGTTGGACCGGCACGCGCGGGCTTGCCCATGACATTACCGAACAGCGCCGCCGAGAAAGCGAAGTCGCCACCGCGCGAAACCGTGACCGGCTGATGACCTATATCGTGCGGACCATGCGCGATGAAATCGATCCGACCCTTGTCCTGAAAGGGGCGGCCGATGCCAGCGCGCGCGCGCTGGCCTGTGCGGGATGCGCGATTTTTCGCCGCAACGAAGACACCAACGAGATCGAAATGGTCGCGTGTCACGGCCCCGAAGACATTGACCCGATTGCCAATCAGGCCTTGAAACAGCTTGACGAAAACGAAGACGTTTTCGAAGCAGAAATCGAAAACTATCGCGTTCTTGCTCATCACTCCCACTATCATCAGCGGGTGAATGGTGCAGTGATATTTATCTTCAATGCCGATCACCCCGTCCCGAATGAAGGCGAACGCGCCATCATGTCCGAGGTTTCCGATCAGATCGGCATTGCAATCGAACAGGCCGCACAGCATGACCGGATCGTCACCCTGTCGCGGACCGATGGTCTGACCGGGCTATTGAACCGGCGTGCCTTTTTCGACGAACTCGGTCGTCGCCATGCCCGACTGCTGCATGACAACATGCCCGCGGCACTGATGTATGTTGATATGGATAATTTCAAGCTGGTCAACGATGTGCACGGGCATCAGACCGGCGACGAGGCCATTCTGGCACTAACCCGTATTCTTCTGGACAACACCCGCCCGGTTGACTTGGTCGCGCGTCTTGGCGGCGATGAATTTGTCGTCTGGCTGGATGGGGCCGATATGGAAACCGCGGCGAAGCGCGCACGCATCCTTCTGGAAAAAAGCGCAGCCTTATCGTCGTTTTCCGGTGCCAAAGATCGCCCGCTTGGTATTTCGGTCGGTATTGCGGTACGCGATGCCGCATCCAAAGAACCGCTTGAACAACTTGTGCTTCGCGCCGATCAGACCATGTATCAGGTGAAAAAACACGGCAAAGGCAGTTTCGGTATTGCCGCCCCTCCCGGATCGGATGAACCGGCAAAAATAGAAAACCAGGAGACACCCCTATGAAGGGCTTTTTGCAGAGGGTCTTCACCAAACGTCGGGAAACCCCGATCACGTATGATGAAGCCAAGGATATGGCAGCCAGCCCGGATGCAAATGTGCGCGGGGTACTGGCCCAGCGTCACGATACCAAACCCGAAATCCTGTACTATCTTGCAAGTGATGCGGATTCCCAGGTGCGGCGTCATATTGCAGCAAACCAGGCAACCCCGGTACAAGCCGACGTCCTGCTGACCGACGACAAGGATGACAGCGTTCGTGGCAGTCTGGCCGAAAAGATTGCCAATCTGTCAGCCGGACTGACACCCAACGAGTCGGACAAGCTGCGCCGCATGACCTACGAGGCGCTGGACAAGCTTGCCCGTGATCAGGCCGTCCATGTCCGTCAGGTGATTTCCGAAACGCTCAAGGATATCGCCAACGCGCCGCAGCCGATCATTCAGCAATTAGCACGCGATACAGAAAGTGTCGTGTGCGGGCCAGTCCTGCAATATTCGCCGGTTCTGACCGAAACGGACCTGCTTGAAATCATCGAAGGCAGCACCGGGCGCGGATCGCTAAGCTTTATTTCGCGCAGACGCAATGTCGGCGAAAAACTGGCTGATGCGATTGCGGCAAGTAGCGATAAGGACGCGATTTCGCACCTTCTGGGCAATAAATCGGCGCAAATCCGCGAAGAGACGCTTGATCAGCTGATTGATCGTGCCCCGGATTATCCCGAATGGCACAAGCCATTGGTTGAACGCCCGCAACTGCCACCAACAGCGGCCGGGAAACTGGCGCGATTTGTGGCCGAAAGCCTCATCAGCGTGCTTGAACGTCGTAAAGACCTGAAAAAGGAACAGCTGGAAGCCGTGCGTGAAGTGGTCAATCGCCGCATTTCGTCAGGCGAATTTGACAAACGCGACGAAGTCCCGGTTGAAACCCGCAAGGCCAAGCAAAAAGAGGCCGAAAAGAAAGTCGCCGCCAAGGCAGACGGTAAAGACGGCGCAGCAGGCGAAGAGGAAGAAGAATCCTCCTACGAAAAGGCCTTGTCCCTGCATAGCAAAGGCAAACTCACCGATAAGGAAGTTGCCAAGGCATTGGCCGCCAATGATGTCAAACTGGCACGTGCCGCCTTGGCCGTACTTGCCGGAATTCCGCCAGAAGCGGTAAGCAAGGTCCTGAATACCCATTCGGCCAAGGGGGTTGTGTCGTTGGCATGGAAGGCCGGCCTTTCGGCCGAACTGGCCGTTAAAATTCAGGTCAAACTCGGTCATGTTCCGCCCGGTCAGACGCTTAATCCCCGTGGCGAGGCATATCCCTTGAGCGAAGAAGACATGAAGTGGCAGCTTGAATTCTTTACCGGTATGGCAACGGTCGGCCTACGCTAAACCGTACCGGCCGTATCAGCCATACCCGCCGCCCGCGATCAGGAAGCACGCAGCATTGATATGTGGGCGATGCCATCTTCATAGAACGCCTCACCGAACTGGATGAAGCCAAGCCCCTCGTAGAAGTTTTTAAGATACAGTTGGGCATTCAGAAAAATGCCCTTACCCGCAAAGCTGTCTTCGCAGGATGCAATGGCCTGCAACATCAGTTTACGGCCGATCCCCTGCCCGCGCAAATCCGGGCTGGCAACGACACGCCCGATTGCAGGATGTTGCCCCTGTGCGGAATGATCGGGGTCAATACCCGGTGCCACAATGCGCGCGGCTGCCACCACCCTGCCATCAAGCAATCCCAGAACATGCTGACAAATCGGGTCCAATCCATCGATATCAGGAAAAAGACATTCCTGTTCGATGATGAAAATCTGTTGCCGTAATTGAAAAAGGTCATGGACCAGACGCGGCGTCATATCGTCAAAGGCACAATGAACCCATTGCAGGGGTGATGATGAGACGGACATGGCGGCAACTTTCATTTCCGGACGTGGCGGGCGCGGTTCTTGTGGTTATTTCGCGGCCAGATTCTCGATATGATAGATAAACACATCATCCTCTTGTGTCGATGACAACAGGCGGTTTCCTGTCATATCGCAAAAGGATTTCATATCTGCAACCGATCCCGGATCAGTCGCCAAAACCTTTAGAACGCCGCCTACCGGCACATCGCGCAACGCCTTCTTTGCCTTCAGTACTGGCATCGGACAAATCAGTCCACGGGCATCAAGAACAAGGTCGAAAGGGTCTTCTGGAGTAAACGACATGAAAAACCTTATAAAAATCGGGATAATCATCGCCAATCCGTGAATTGGCGATTGTTGCATTTGCACAATATGTTAGACTGATTTTCCAGAATCAATCAAACGCTGATGCCCGCCCGCAATGCAAATCTATCTGCCTATTGCCGAGATGTCGGTAAACATTTTTCTGATATTGGGGCTTGGCGGCGGCGTCGGATTTTTGTCCGGATTGTTCGGCGTTGGCGGCGGATTTCTGATCACGCCGCTTTTGATTTTTTACGGAATCCCCCCCGCAGTATCGGTTGCCACCGCGGCAAACCAGATCGTAGCATCCTCTGTTTCCGGGGTTTTTGCCCATTGGCGACGCGGCAATGTCGATCTTAAAATGGGCCTCGTGCTGCTTGCGGGTGGTATTGCCGGATCGACCGCCGGGGTTTGGGTCTTTGCATGGTTGCGTTCCCTGGGCCAGATCGATCTGGTCATTTCGCTTTGCTATGTGATCTTTTTGGGGATCATTGGCGGTATGATGCTGATCGAAGCATCGCGCGCCATTTTCCGTACCCGACGCCGCGGCGGGCAGCTCCGCCGCACCAAAAAGCACCAGCACAGCTTCGTGCATGGTCTTCCATTTAAAATGCGGTTTTATCGCTCGGGCCTTTATATCAGCGCATTACTGCCGCTTCTTGTCGGGCTCTTTGTCGGATTGTTGACGGCTCTGATGGGGGTTGGTGGCGGGTTTGTCATGGTTCCGGCCATGATCTATATCCTCGGCATGCCGACCAGTGTCGTTATCGGGACGTCGCTGTTCCAGATCATTTTCGTGACGGCAAACGTCACCTTCCTGCAATCAATCCAGACACAGACCGTCGATGTCGCCCTTGCCATCCTTCTTTTGATTGGCGGGGTCATCGGGGCGCAATTTGGCGCGCAATTCGGATCGCGGCTTAAGGCAGAGCATTTGCGCGCAATGCTGGGGCTTCTGGTACTTTCGGTTTGCCTGAAACTTCTGTTCGATCTGGTGATCACGCCGACCGAACTGTATTCCGTCGCGCCGGAGAATTTGTAATGCACAAATCGGGCGCGATCATCCACACACTGCTTGCCGTTGCTGCGGTGCTGGCCGTGGCCCTGCCTGAACGCGCGCGCGCCGAAGCACTGGTAGTCGATCTTTCCAACCACCTGGTCGCCATTACCACCGGCTTTACCGGCACCAATGTTCTGTTGTTTGGTGCCGTGCAAAGCGAAGGCGATGTGATCGTGACGGTCAAGGGTCCTGATCAGGATATGGTCGTGCGGCGCAAGGAACGGAAAGTCGGCATCTGGGTCAACAGCGAAAGCGCCACATTCCGCAATGTGCCCGCCTATTATGCCAGCGCGTCGAACCGGCCGATGGAAATCATCGCCAATTCCCAGCTTTACAACGATTACCGTATCGGGCTTGAACATCAACGCTTTGTCACTGAAATAGACGACAAGGATCGCAACAGCAGCGATTATCGAGATGCCCTGCTGCGCAACATGCGCGCGGCCGGCCTTTTCAACCAGCGCCCGGCCAAAATCAGCTTCCTGTCCAATCAGCTTTTCCGGACCGATATCCATTTTCCGGCCAATACCCCGACCGGCACCTACACCATAAATGTCTATCTGATCCGTGACGGACGCATTGCCAGCGTTAAAACAACGCCGCTGGTCGTATCAAAAACCGGTGTAAGCGCAGAAGTTTATGACTTCGCACATCGTTATTCGGCACTTTATGGCATCATCGCTGTCATCATTGCGATCGGTGCCGGCTGGATCGCAAGCGTCGCCTTCCGGAAACGCTGATTCGGGCCCCAATCTCCAATTGAACGATTGCACACCTTACATCTTCCTTTGATGATTTTCGCACATGCACCATCGCGTTTTGCAGTTGCGTAAAGATATTTTCTTTGTCGGAATGCTTGAAAAATAGCTTGGAAACCGGCCTTGAATTACGGCAAACTTTGTCTGTCCGGTATGGTTGCGCCCCGCCCCGCACGTTGGCGACCATTCACTCCGGAACCCATTTTATTCAGGACAGGACGACATGAATTCATTTGATGCCGACCGCGAACTGCGCGCTGCCACCACGGATCGCACGTTCCTTGTTGTGGTCGACGATAGTGACGAAATGACCAAAGCGCTTCGCTATGCCTGTCGCCGTGCACAGCATACCGGGGGGCGTGTCGCACTGCTAAGCGTCATTCAACCTGCTGAATTCCAGCACTGGATGGCTGTTGGCGATCTGATGCAGGAAGAAGCGCGCGAAAATGCAGAAACACGCGTCAACGAACTGGCCGCCTATGTCCATGAACAGACCGGCTCCATGCCACTTCTGTTCATTCGCGAAGGACGCCTGAAAGACGAACTTCTGAATTTGCTCGACGAAGAAGAACAGATTTCCATTCTGGTTCTGGCCGCTGGCACCAACAGTGATGGCCCCGGCCCACTGATCACCGCATTGACCAACCGGGATGTGGTCGGTCAATTACGCCTGCCATTGACCATTGTGCCCGCAGCCCTGTCAGAAGCCGATATCGACGCGCTTAGCTGATCGCACGCCAGACAACGCAATAGCCCGGCTTTTTGCGTATTGATCAACAGGCTTATCAAACGGCGCGATCTTCAAGGAAGTTCATATAGGTTTCAAACGATGACCGTTGCCCAAACAGGACATGGGCACGATTGCGAATGGCCTGTGAAACCACCGAACGTCGCCTTTTATCTGTTGCCAGTGTCAGGGCGGTTTCAACGTAATCCGCCGAATGATAGGCAACGCAATCAAAAACCGAAATCTGGCGATAGCAGGTATGGCTACGCCGTGAGCGTGCGCCCTTGCCCGGCAAGGTCACCAGCGGCACACCAAGACCAAGGCAGTCAAACGCCAGCATCGCATCGTTCCATGCCGGACTTTCAAGAACCACATCCACCGCACACAGCAGGGAATGAAGATCTGCACGACTATGCACCGAAACAAACCGCATGCGTCCGGCGACATCGGCATAGTTAAGAGCAAACCGCCGCCCCCATGCCGCGTCCCAGCTATCGCGTTCCGGTGCGATCAGCAAAAGTTCGGCGGTTTCATCAAGACGAAGGATTTCGGCAATCAGCGGATCAAAATCAGCCGTCAGAACATCAAGCGGCTGCGGGCAAAGATAGGTATTCCGATCCTGATCAATCCGCCAGCGGCGCTGCAAATCGCCCGGCGACAAGGTGATCTCATCAGGCCGTGTTGCATTGACAAACAATCCGGGCAGACGGATCAATTCCTCGCTAAAGCGGGTTTCACCGCCCGCGGTTTCCCAATCCTCGGCAATCAGGTGGCAGTCAATATTTGCAAGCCCGGTCGTCGCGGCAATCCCGCCACCGGCAATTTGCAACGGTGCCAGACGCCAGCTTGCCAGCAACATCGTATAAGCATCGGCCTGTGGATCGGCATAATGCAAAACATCAAGGTCAAGGCCCGCAATCACGCGCGCCGAATGCAACGGATCAAGCGGCAATGGCACCACCAGATCGGCCTCGGCGTCGATGCGGGCGGTAATGTCATCCTCGCCCAGTGGCGGGCGGATAACCGTAATATCAAAACGGTCCCGGTCAATCGCCCGGACCAGCCCCGCAATCCATCGGCCGATACCATTATCGCGCATATTGGCCGATACAACGCCAAGCCGGACCTTGCCACCCTTTGGCCGGGTTCGCGCCGCAACATGAGGCACGTCATAACCTGAAACCAGCCGTTCCCAATAATGACCAACTGCACGCAATTGTGCATCGCCTTCGGGACGAAGGGCCGCACGCCACACTGGCGGGAACCGTGTCAGGGTAATCGGATCGATCAGGTCACTTTGGCCAAGATCAAGGTCAAGATCATCGTCATCAAGCGTATCGTCGAGAAGATCACGAACAACTTCGTCATTCTGTGCCGCCAGATCGGCCGGGACCGGCGCAAACAGCAATCGGCGGGCCGTTCGGAACAACGCCGTATTTTCCCCAATCGCAATCTTGCGATCAATGGCGTTCTGCAAAACCGATTGGGCCGATGCCGCGTCGCCTTCTTCCGCCAGTTCGACCGCAAGACGGAACACGGCGTCATCGCCACCACCCGCACCAATCGACGCCCCAAATCGCTCGACGGCTTCGCTGTGACGTCCGGCAAGGCTTAATGCCTCGCCCATCATCAAAAGAAGTTCGGGATCGTTGGGATTTGCATGCAAAAGTGCTTCAAGCGCACCAACCGCCTCGGTCCCCTGCCCGGTTCGCAAATACAACAGTGCAAGCGTCCGCCGCGCCCCGGCATCCTGCGGATCAAGTGCCAGAACCTGACGCAGGCAATGCAGCGCCCCGGCAAACTGTCCCAGTCGGAAAAGCGCATCGCCATAAGCCGTCAGGGCGCGCTGATGTCCCGGTTGCAATTCAAGGGCACGCAAAAGGGGTTCGGATGCCGAAACCGTTCGCCCCTGATCAAGCCGGATCTGCCCCATAAGCACAAGTGCATTGACGATATCATCACGCAGCCTGAGCGCGGTTGTGCAGGATGCCTCTGCCCCGGTGATATCCCCCATGGCATACTGGCATGCCCCAAGATTGGCATGAATTTCGGCAACATCGGGTGCCAGTCGAAGGGCCAGCATGTAGTTTTCATGCGCCAGTTCAAGTTCATCAAGCTGGCGATAGGTATTGGCGATATTGCAATAAAGTGCGGGGGAATCGGGGCATAGGCGAATCGCGCGCTTGAACGCACCAACGGCTTCGCGCAATTTTCCGACTGCCTTTAACGCCTGCGCATGGTCGTGCTGGATTTCGGCGTTATTGGCATCCGCGATTGCAGCCCGGCCCATGCGTTCGGCAGCAATATCACCATTGCCCTGTTTCATCGCCACCAGGCCGGCCAGATGCATGGCTTCTGCCGCCTGCGGATAGGCAAGCGTCATCTTGCGGCAGGCGCTTTCTGCCTCCGCCAGTTGACCCGTTTCAAACAGGTCGATTGCAAACCGGAACATCTCGCCAAGATCAGACAAGGATCGTATCGCCACCCGAGAGTTTGTTTAATCCGCCACCATAGGCGCCAAGCGTTAACAAACCACGTCTTTGCCACAAAATATGGGCTCTGACTATGGCAAGCACACACAAAAAACCACCCGGCCTGACAAGACCGGATGGCAAAGTTTGTCATCATGCCAAAAAGCATGATGCGGGGGTTATTCATCAGTCCTCGAGGCTGAAGTAGCGACCGAAACGGTTGGCAAGGAAATCATCAAGCGAAACCTGTTCCTGCCGGATATATCCCTTGCCCGCCAGTTTGCCGGTCAGGACCATATCCATCACCGCACAAAGCCCGGCCGACGTCGTGATCTGGATCGCCGACCAGTTCTTGCCACCGATTGCCGTGCCATGAACCTTGCGGATAAAGTTTTCCTCGCAAAGCTCGCCATCGCGGGTACCAATTGCATCGGCAAAAATCACGATCACGTCCTGACTTGTGATCGGCAGCGACTTTTCAAAGATCTCCTTCATCAGATCGGGGCGCTTGCCAAGCCCAAGGTCTTCGATCAGGATTTTCAGGATTTCCTGATGCCCGGGGTAACGCACGGTCTTGTAGTCAAGGTTTTCGACCTTGCCTTCCAGCATGTCACAAAGCGCACCGACCCCGCCCGATGTATTGAATGCCTCGTATTCGGTGCCATCGATGGTGAAACGCTCATATCCTTCAAGCGGCAGAACCTCGATCCGCTTGCCCTTGTGGATGGCTTCGCACGGGTTCAGATATTCGTTGATCAGACCATCCGTCGACCATGTCAGGTTGTATTTCAACCGGTTGGTCGGGTTTTGCGGCAGGGCACCGACGCGCAGGCGCAGGTTCTGAACGCTATCAAACCGCTTGAACAGATCATGTGCCGCAATCGAAATAAAGCCCGGTGCCAAACCACATTGCGGCACAAACGCCCCATCGGCATCCTTGGCAATATTACGAATGGCACGGGTGGTTTCAACATCTTCGGTGACATCAAAATAAGATGCCCCAACACTGCGCGCCACACGCGCAATCGCGACATTAAGGTAAAACGGACAGGTTGACAGGATTGCATCATGGCCTTTGGCCACTTCCGTCAATGCCGCCTCGTCGGTGACATCAACCTTGACCAGCGTTGCCGCATCATCCTTGGCACAAATTTCAAGCATATGCCCGTTGGAATCCGCCAGCGTCACCGCATATTCGCCACTTTCACGCAGCATGACAGCAGCAATACGACCGATTTTACCTGCCCCAAGGATCAGAACTTTTTTCATTTCAGCAAACTCCCATTTTGACGCCTTTGACCGCATATGATGCGTGGCCCCGCCTGATTACGGCCCTGATAACGTTATTGTTATGCTGTCTTGATGGTCTTCCGCTGGACTGCCGGTTACAACCCGGCGATACTGTCATTTCTCATGATTTAACCGTTAAAATCACGGGCTA
Source organism: Thalassospira permensis NBRC 106175 (assembly GCF_000714555.1). Taxonomy (NCBI): domain Bacteria; kingdom Pseudomonadati; phylum Pseudomonadota; class Alphaproteobacteria; order Rhodospirillales; family Thalassospiraceae; genus Thalassospira; species Thalassospira permensis. The sequence goes on from NZ_AUNC01000009.1 coordinate 80,399, forward strand.
CACCGATGAAACGTAACATTGATGACATTGATCGCCGCCTGATCGCCCGGCTGCAACAAAATGCCCGCACCCCGATTGCGGCCCTTGCGCGTGATGTCGATCTGTCACGAAGTGCTGTTCAGGAACGCCTTGAACGCCTTGAAAAGGCAAAGGTCATAACCGGATACACAATACAGCTTGGCGAACAAGCACGGGCGCTTTTGCTTGCCGAAGTCATGATACAGGTCGAACAGAAACAGTCTGCCGGGGTGGTCGGCGCGCTTCAGAAAATAACCCACTGCATTCGGTGCCTTGCGATTTCCGGTGAATATGACCTGATCGCCGAAATTGCCGCCGACACATCCGAAGAACTTGATACCGTTCTTGATCAAATCGGGGCCTTGCCCGGAATTAAACGCACGGCAAGCTCAATCATCCTTTCCACGAAATTTGATAGACGATAAACTGGCCCCGGGTTGGGGAGCCTCTGTTCGGGAATTTTCAAAAAATTGGCTGAAAAACGCAGATATTCCGTCCTGACTGTTCTGCTTGCCGGGTTTTCTGTCACCAGCATTCTTGGTGTCGGTATTGCCCTTTATGTCGGACTTGGGGCCGCCTATCAAAACACCCGCAACCTTTGGGTCATGCTTAGCGATCTGGACCTGACATCGGTCCAGCGAACCATGCATGAACGGATGGACAATGTGGGTAAACGTGCGGTCTGGGTCGCCGATCAGGTGGCAAGTGGCGCTCTGGATCCAAGCTTTCAGTATGGCTGGAACAATGCGATGCGCGCACTTTCGGCGTCGCAAATCGATGTGATGGCCTATGGTCTGATTACCGGCGACCGCCAGTTTATCGGCTATAATCCCGAAAATATGAGCGAAATCCGCCGTACATTGCCCAGCGATGATGTTATTTTTTCAGAACTGGCGCATTTGCGCGGACCAACGGTTAATCACACCGGTTTTCCACGATGGGACCCCTATTTCAAGCAGACAGTGATTGCTGATTGGATTCCATTGTTTGCGGACGGCCGCTACGTCGGAACATTCATCCAGTATCTGTCACTGTCAAACCTGTCCAACAGCCTTATCCGTGGGCGCGAGGACTTGCCTGGTGTTCCGTTTATCCTGATCGCCGGAAACCGTGTCATGGCCCATCCCCGTCTTCGTGAATGGGGCGATAGTGCTGCATCTGCACTGGTAAATGGCGCGGATATCGCACGCAGCCCTATTCCCCTTCCGACGATCAATGATATCGGTGATCCGGTTCTGGCCAATATCGGCAAGTCCGAGTCCATTGATATTGGCGATGAAAGCAAAAAACGCCCCGAAGCCAAAAACCTTCGCCTGTCCGGCCTTGATCTTGATGGCCGCTATTCGATGATCGTCACCAAACAGATGATGAATACCCCCTTCTCGCCGATCATCATCGGGATCCATTTCGAAGAAGAACTGTTTGATGACGAATGGAACAGGCTGGTTCTGGCATCGGTGATGGGTGGGACTGTTTTGCTGCTATCGATCATCGTTGCCGTGATCATTGCCCGTCACTTTACCAAACCGATACGCCGTTTTGCCGCTGCCGCCCGGGCATTTGAGGAAGATGGCATCGAAAACCACGATTTCCCCGACCTTAAAGGCAGCCGTATTCGCGAATATGATGATGCCGCACGATCATTCAATCACATGATCAAGGCCGTCCATGACCGCGAACGGATCAGCAGCCTGTTTGGTAAATTCCTGCCGGCCTCCATTGCCCGCAAACTTCTGGCATCGGGAACCGATTCCGGGGTTCTTCCGCCGCAGCAGTGCGAGGCAACTGTCCTGTTTGTCGATATCGAAGGCTTCACGACATTATGTGAAGAACTTGAACCGCAACAGATCATCTCGATGCTCAATGCCTATTTTGATTGCGCGACCGGCATTATCGAAGAACATGGTGGCATCATTACCCAGTTCCAGGGTGACGCAATTCTTGCGGTATTTAACGCCTTTGATGAATTGCATGACCATGCCGATGCGGCCCTTGATTCGGCCATCGCCATTCAGCATGCCGTCGAAACCCGCCAGTTTGACGGACTTTCCATTCATTGCCGCTGCGGGGTGAATACCGGGCGCATGATCGCCGGGAATGTCGGTGCAAGTGCCCGCCTGTCCTTTACCGTGCACGGCGATGCCGTTAACACCGCATCGCGGCTTGAACGGGAAAACAAGGAACTGGGAACCCGCATCCTTCTATCAGACAGCACCCGCGATCTCCTTTCCGATCCCGAGCGGGTGGTAAAAGCCGGACAAATCCAGTTGCGTGGCCGTCATACCGAAACCCTAATCTATACCTGCCGGAATTGACCCACGCGATATTCTTTTCATTGCGTTCAATCATCAGTAAGCTTTGCCGATAACCCGGAAAGACAAACCGGGCCATTGGGGGCATACGGGGAATATGATGACCAAACGCAGGGGGCGTTTTTCGATACTTGGCGTATTGCTGGGCGCGTTTTTTATGACCAGCGTACTCGGTGTGGGGCTTGCACTTCGCCTTGGCCTTGATACGGCTTATGACAACACCCGCAATCTATGGATTGCGATGACCCATGCCGACCTGAAAGACGCGCAAAATGCCATGCGCAACCGGATCGAACGGATGCAACGCCGCAATATCTGGGTCGCCCGCGAAGTGGCAAATGGCGATCTTTCACCCGATGACACTGCCATCTGGGACAATACCCTGGCGGCTCTTGTGACCAATGAACGCGATGTGACCGCCATCGGGCTTCTGATGCCCGATGGTCGTTTCCGGTGGTACGACCCAAAGACGGACAAGACTGTCTCGCGCCAGGCCGATCCCCAGGAAGACATCATCGCCCGATCCCTGATCGCCTTTGGCCCGGGCCAAAGCATCACACAGTTTCCACGCTGGAACAGCCTGGTCAATCAGGTCGTGATCACCGAAATGATCCCGCTGTTTCAAAGGGGGGAATATATCGGATCGCTTGTGCAGCTTGTATCACTTGGCGATTTTTCACGCGATCTGAAAACGGATCCGACAGAGGCCGGACGCACGCCATTTGTCATCGTCAATGATCATGTCATTGCCCATCCCGCCTTGCCCGACTGGCACCAGTTGCACCCGCCCGCAAATATTGGAACCGATGATGTTCTTGGCGTCCTGCCCCGTATCGACGACCTTGCCGATCCGGTTCTTGCACAGATGGACCAGTGGCAGACATTTGATTTCAACGACGGCCGAACACCTGATGGAACCAATGGTTCGACGGCCTCTGCACTCGAAACCGCGGGCGGATACCACGTTATCATCACCCGGAAATTTGAAGAATCGGCAGGTCTTCCAATTGTAATGGGCATGCATTTTGATCCGACCGTTTTTATCCGCGAATGGGAACGCCTGAAGCTCGCGACACTGATCGGAACGGCAATCATGGTTCTTGCGATCATACTGGCCGTCATGATCGCACATTATTTCACGCGCCCGCTGAAACGGTTCTCAGCCGCAACAAGGCAACTTGAAACCGGCATGCTTGACGATCTGCCGATCCTGCCCGGCAGCCATATCATCGAATTTAACGATGCATCACGATCATTCAACAATATGGCCATCACCCTGCGTGACCGCGAACGCATCGGACGGCTGTTTGGCAAATTCCTGCCAACGGCCATCGCCCAGCAATTGCTGGCCTCTGACGATGACACCGGCAATATCCAATCCCGCCAGTGCGAGGCATCCATCCTGTTTGTCGATCTGGTCGGCTTTACGACCCTAAGCGAAAAGATTGCCCCGCAGCGGATCGTCACCATTCTGAATGCCTATTTTGCCAAGGCAACGGCAATCATCGAACAAAATGGTGGCATCATTACCCAGTTTCAGGGCGATGCCATCCTTGCCGTGTTCAATGCCTTTGACGAAGTGCCCGGTCACGCCGATGCGGCAGTCAGCGTGGCTGTCGCCCTGCAAAAGCTGGTTCACAATGATCTGTTTGACGGCGAAGAACTGCGCTGTCGTTGCGGGATCAATACCGGCCTGCTGGTCGCGGGAAATGTCGGGGCGCCGGACCGTCTGACATTCACCGTACACGGCGATGCGGTCAACAGTGCAGCCAGACTGGAAGCCAAGAACAAGGAACTCGGCACGCGCATCCTGATCGCAAGCACCACATTCGATCAGCTTTCAGACCCGTCACAGGCCCGTCTTGCCGATGAAATTCTGCTGCGCGGACGCAGCGAAACAACCGCTGTCTATACCATTCCGATAGATGGCATTGATTAAGAAAAGGGTTGGCAAGCCGCAAAACACAAAACGCCGCATTGGATAAACCGATGCGGCGTTTTGTAAAACCTGAGAGAACAAGGTACCGGGAATTAACCCTGGCGCGCCTTGAAACGCGGGTTCTTTTTATTGATCACGTATACGCGGCCACGGCGGCGCACGATACGGCAGCCTTTTTCCCGCAGCTTCGCGGATTTCAATGAGTTCCGGATCTTCATAATAGTAAACCTTAGAAACTTGGCCCCTTCGAGGAAGCCGGAAAATAGAAGTACACCCAGCCCCTGTCAACACCTAAAACAGGTTGCAGCGACAGAATTCCGGACAAAGTCCATTCCTTCGTCGCCCGCCGTAGACATGAAACAGGGCAATCACCTGATCGTTGCGTAGAACCGATAAAAGGCTAGCGTTCCGTTTTCAAGCATTTTTACGCGATTCATCCACATTTCCATCTCTGGCACCAGATATGTCAGCACATCCGGGTCCAAACCGCTGTTCTGGATATCTGCCAGCATCGCCATCCAGGCTGCTTTGATATGACTGACATGCACATCCGTCTCGTCCTTGGCGATACGGATATCGAATTTCAGCTTGCCCAACACCTTTTTGTATTGGTCAGCCGTCCATGGAAACGGTTTGAAGTCTTCGTACTTTGCCCAATTGGCCACCTCATCTTCGTGGCCCTCGGACGTCAGGACATAGTCGGTCAACAATATCTGGCCGTGATCACGCAGCGTTTCCGCCACCGAGACCAGCAAGACATCCTTTTTTTCGATGTGGAAAAGATCGCCAAACGAATAAACCACGTTGAAATAGGCTTTGCGCAAATCGGGGTTGGCCGGATCAAAGACCTGCACCGGGACTTTTTTCTGAACTCCGGCCTGCACGGACCGCTCCATCCCCAGCAACGCCAGTTCGCCATCCCGCTCGTAGGCAGTTACCCAGACACCAAGCTTATCGGCAAGCAAACGCGCAACCCCGCCAAGCTTCGCCCCGATTTCAAGGCAGCTCAGCGTCTCGTCAAGTGCAAGCGGCTTTGCCAGTTCCAACGCATAATCATGACCACCCGGGATCATGATGCCACGATCAAACAGCTTGGCATAAAGCTTGATTCGTTCCGGTGGCCAGCGACCGATTTCATCATCAAGGTCAAGCTCGCCCAGTTCCGGCTCAATCGGCCGGGCAAGAAACAGGCGCATTTTATGAAGCCACGCCCGGTAATCATCGATTTCTTTTTGCAGAAGATAATATTCGACCGGGTTGTCATACCCCTGCCAACGCGCACGAAGCTTTGTTGCAAGGCTCAGACTGTGACCTTCGGGCATCACGAATTCCGCCATATCACCACCATGACCACCATTGTGATCAAGGACATCGCCGTCATGGTCGGCATTGCGTTGCCAGAATTTAAGTTTCAAGGCGGATACTCGCTAAGCGGTTCGCAGATAAGCGGATCAATTCTTGCAAAATATGGCAAATACGCAAAAGTGACAACGTGTTAAGATTTCAATCATATGATCCCAGCATCGATACGAATATAAAGTGAATGTGATTTAACCTGCCCGGCTTCGGGACAATGTTTATGTGCGGGATGCCTTTTCACGAATGAGCCAGGATCACCTCGGGATCTATTATCGCCTGCTGAAAATTGCGCCGGGCGCCAGCGCAAAGGAAATCAAGCTTGCCTACCGCAAGCTTGCCTTTGAATTTCATCCCGATCGCAATACAGATATCGATGCCGAGGAAAAATTCAAGGACATCACCGAAGCCTATGAAATCCTGACCGGTGCGCGCAAGGCACCGCCAAACCCATCACGTAACGGTAAAAACGGTACCGGCACAAATGATGGCACAGCCGGCAAACAGCAAAACGGCCCCTATGGCCCACAGGCCGCCGGTGCCCAAAACGCCAATTCGCAACAACGCACCCGTCAGGGTTTTGCCGGTACAGGGCGCAAGGCCGAAACCAACCGCGAAAGCGAAGAGGAACGCTTTGCCCGCGCCAACGAAGCATATCGCCAGCAGCAGGAACGCAACGCGGCACGCAAATCAAACATCCATCCAGGCGCCAAGCGCCACGCAAAAGCACGCGCCAAGCCCGATCAGGCCGGTTTTGTCCGCTGTGCCGTGACAGAAGTCGTATCCGCCCAACCCCGCATGGTTGAATTCACCATTGTGCGCGGTTTTCTCAATTCCCTGAAAATCGAAAAAATCACCGCCAACCTTGCTCCCAAAGGGGCAAAACGCATGGCGCTTAAGGCCAGTTTCAAAACATGGTTGCGCGGTTTCTGGGGCTGGCGCAGCTTCATCCCGGCATGGCGCGCGATCATCGGTAATATGCGCGGCGGCACCCTGCCCGCAGAGGGCAATGCAAAACTTCTGTTCACGCAGGCCACCGCGTTCGAACGCAGCGGAAATAAACCCCTTGCCCGGGCCGTGTTGTTACAAGCCAGTGATTTCATCGGCACCAACCGGTCGGTACTGGCCGAACAGATCCGCGCCAATCTGCGGCGTCTGGATGACGGAAAACCCCTTCGCCGGGTCCGTAGCGAATGGAAACAGGCCGGGATGCTCGATGCCCTTTTGCATCTAAGCCCCCTATTTGTTGCCATTTTCTGTTTGCTGGTGGCGTTTGGACCGGGGCAAGGCTTTGTCAGTCACGACATCCCGCAACTTGTTGCCGACAAGACCAGCGAACTGACGCGATCCGTCGAAAAGCTGATCGGCGAAGATCGCGATCCCTATTATATCGACCGTGATCTTCTGAACATGCGCGAAGGCCCCGGCATCGAATATCCGGTCATGCGGCGTCTGGCACGCTTCGAAACTGTCTATGTCGACGGACCAAGCGAGGATTTCTGGATTGAAATTGAAACAGCCCTTGGCGAAACAGGGTTCGTCAATCTGGATGCGCTGGTTCCCGGAAGCGGTGCCAAGGCCCGCGATGAATGGTGCGCTACAAACAGTTGCGACTGACCGCGGATACGATCAGTCGCAAAAGAAACTCATTTGATATGGCCTGATGGAACCGGTCAGTTCTTGACCGGAACCGCCTTCAGTGCAGCCAGAAGATAATCCCAGAAACGCAGGACACTTGGCACATGGACGCATTCGTCCGGGCTATGTGCGCGTTTGATGGTCGGGCCAAATGAAACCATATCCCAATGCGGATATTTAGAGCCCAATACACCACATTCAAGCCCGGCATGAATGACCCGGATTTCAGGGTCTTTGCCAAACATGTCGCGATGAACCGCTTTCATCATATTGACGACTTCGCTATCCGCGTTCGGTTTCCAACCGGGATAGGCATCGCCCCACTTCACCGTCGCACCGATATTTTCAAACACCGATGTCGCAACCTCGCGCAGGGCATCCCGCGCCGAATTGATCGAACTGCGTGCCGAAAGGGTCACATCCGCCTTCCCATCGGCCAGTTTGACAATCGCCAGATTGATCGACGTTTCAACCACACCTTCAACACTGGTGCTCATGGCGTGAACACCGTTCGGTGCCCCGACAACCGCGTTATTGAAACGTTTGGAATCCGCTGCACTCATCGCTTTTGCTGGCAATGCGACATCTTTGGCTGCGATGGCAAAATTCGGCTCAATCGCGCCGATCTCGTCTTTGACCTCGGCGGCAAAGGCGCTCAGCGCGCCATCAAAGGCCGATGCCTTGTCGGACGGCAAAACAACCGTTGCAAAGGATTCCCGCGGGATCGCATTGCGCGCCGTACCGGCATTGATGGTCACAATCCGCGCACCAAGATCACGAATGGCGGTGCGCAGGAAACGCGCCATCAGCTTGTTGGCATTGCCAAGGCCCAGAATGATATCAATGCCCGAATGGCCGCCCTTAAGCCCGGTCAGGGCAATTTCACGCGCGACCTGCCCGCCTTCAACCGCTTCGGGGGTATAGGCAAAACTCGCGACCAGATCACCACCGCCGGCACACCCCACACAAAGCTCGTACTCGTCTTCGGTATCAAGGTTCAGAAGGATTTCGCCCTTAAGCCGCCCCGGCTCAAGGTTCATCGCACCCGTCAGGCCGCGTTCCTCATCAACCGTGAACAACAGTTCCAGCGGACCATGTTCCAGATTATCTTCGGTCATGAACCCCATCATGGCCGCCGCCCCGATGCCATTATCCGCACCAAGAGTGGTATTGTCGGCCGTGATCCATTCACCATCCATGATCATACGGATCGGGTCGGTGTCGAAATTGTGGGTCGATCCGCTATTGGCCTGGGTCACCATATCGACATGGGCCTGAAGGATGACCATCTTGCGATTCTCGAACCCCGGTTTGGCCGGAATGGAAATGACAAGGTTGCTGCCGCTGTCGCGGAAATGGGCGAAACCCTTGGCATCGGCCATCTTTTCCAGAAGCTGCAAAACGGCTTCTTCCTTGGTCGACGGGCGTGGGGTATCGCAAAGCTTCTGGAAGTTTTCCCAGATTGCGACCGGGGCAATTTTGCTGATCTCATTCACGGTGGCGCTCTCCTGTATCGTTTATTCGCGGCATTTATCGCGGGTGCCCCTGCTGCTTAGCGCATCGACACCGCAATTTCCAGATCGTCTACGGGTTTTTACGCAACCCAGTGACAAATGATTGGATTGATATCTAGTCGATCCCGACAACATTGCTGCGCCGTTCAAGCAGCAGCACATCGCGCCACTGCCCCTGCATCGGGCCATATCCCATCCGGCCAAATCCGCTACGCTGGCAAAGAATCTCGAACCCGTGTTTTCGATGAAGGGCAACACTACCAGTATTTTCCGGGAATATTCCGGCCTCAAGCGACCAGAAACCGTTCTGTTCCGAACCGCGGATCAATGCGTTCATCAACGCACTTCCGATGCCCCGCCCTTGGCATTGCGGATCGACATAAACCGATACCTCCGCAACACCGGCAAAGGCACAGCGCCCCGAAACAGCAGACAATCCCGCCCAGCCCGTCACCTGACCGGCCTCATCGACGGCAACATACCGGCATTTCGTCAAATGCCCGTGATCCCAGTCGTCCCAGCTTCCGCCGTTTTGTTGAAAGGATGCATGGCCGGATTTCAGTGCCCGGTCATAGATATCGACAACAGCATCACCGTCCGAAGACAGCATTTCACGAATTGTCATCTTTCGCCTGTCCGATTGCGCAAAGCGCGAAGATAATTCACGGAAATTCAGTTGTCGATATCATCATCGAAGGTCAGGAACCTGATCGTGTCGCGACCGGCTTCCTTGGCGTCATACATCGCGCGGTCCGCCACCAGTAACGCCTGCTCCAGTTCCACAAACTGCCCACGCAGTTCCCCGCCGACAGTTACACCGAAACTGGCCGTGATGGTCACCATCTCGTTGCCTGAAGCACCGACCGGGATTTCGATGGCACGGATCATATTGGCAAGCCGTTCCGCAATACGCTTCGTAACCGCCGTGGTTGCAGATGGCAGCAGGACAGCAAACTCCTCTCCGCCCAGACGCACGACAAGGTCATCATCACGAAGCGCCTGTCGCAAGGTGATGGCAATTTTCTCAAGAACCCTGTCACCAACGGAATGGCCATAGGTATCATTGACGTATTTGAAATAATCCAGATCCAGCACCACCAGCCCGAATTGCCAGACCTTGCCTTTAAGCAGGCGAATTTCGCGAAGACGGCTGACAGCGGATTCAAATCCGCGCCGGTTCAGTGCCCCGGTCAGCGGATCGGTCGAAGCAAGCGCGTCAAGATGCTGCTCCTTGCGCTTGTGGCTGGAAATATCCAATGCCGAGACCATTACCCTGCCATCTTCCATCAGGTTCATGCGAATATCAGCGTGAGAACCGGACGGGGTTTCAACACTATCGACATTGGCGTGCCCGTGGCCACCTTTGATCATTGATGCATACAAATTGCACAAAATCGAAATATCAAAGACCGGATCGTCATCTTTGTTTTGTTGTTCTTCGCCAAACAGGCGGGCAAATTCACGATTGAAGTTCGTAACATTCTGATAGACATCAAGCATGGCAACAGCCGATGGCACCATGCGGATGACCTCGGTCACGGCTTCTTCAAGCCCGGCCTTGGTTCGCATCAGGGCTTCGTTCATTTCGACTTCTTCGCGCACATCATGTGCCGTGGTCAGGATTGCCGGGCGTCCGTCGTGCCACAAAATCCGCTCGTCGGTCAGATCGCGCCAGACCGTGCTGCCATCATCAAGAATATCGCGCACACGATGACGCTCGCCTTCACGCGCGCCGTGTAAAATATCAGCGACATGTTTTATCGCCCGATCCCGATCCGCTTCGGGAATAAACCGCAAGATATCGGGTTTTTCCATGAAGGCACTGGCATTGTCCGCCCCCATCAGGCGGGCAAAGGCATCATTGACATAAAGTGCCGTCATGTCGCGATGGACCATCACGCCAATAAAGGACCGTCCCAGCATGTGATCGACCTGCATGGCCGTCGTGCCGTTATCAATCAGCTGTGCAGTGGTTAGAACCGCGTTGTCATCGCCCCATTCGACGGTTTCGTCGCTGATCTCCATCCAGACCGGGGTTCCATCGGTGCGGATGTTATAGACCTTTTTCCAACCGTGAAAACCGGTCGAATCCTGAAACTTCGCAACAAGCTTGCTGGCTTCGTAATGGAAACTGGGCGGGATATACTGGCGCAGATCGGGCTCCGCCATGAAATCCTTCACGTCTTTTCGGCCAAGCATTTTCGCATAGGCGTCATTGACATACACAGCGTTCAAATCCCTGTGCACGACAACTCCCACCCGCGACCGCCCGTAAAGACGCGCGATTTCAGTCGGTTCGAATCGCATCAAAGCCCCACCTTCCCCGCCAATGCGATCTAACGCGCTACCTGTCCGGTTTGGCAGCGTTCATTCCGCGCGCTAATTGATCAGATTTTACACTACATTAAAAATTATTAAAATACGGCACTTGGCCTCACACCCTTGCGAATAGTTGCATTGCAACCTGAACGGTTTCGGCTAATCACCCCCTCACGGGAGGCGCGCATCAACCGCAAAGTGGCTCTGCCCTCTTCTCTTCACAAATCTGATGTGAAACCATGAGATATATGTTGTCTCCAGAATGATAATTCCAGAACCACCACCGGACAGAATTTATGAAACACAACAATAATTACGAAATCATTCGCCGCACACGCGGTTGGGACGGCCATTTCAAACTTGATGTATATGAATTGCGCCATCACCTTTTTGACGGCGGTCAAAGTGCGGTTCTGCAGCGCGAGGTTCTTGAACGCGGCCATGCGGTTGCGGTCCTGCCCTATGACCCGGTGCGCGATGAAGTCGTTTTGATCGAACAATTCCGCCCCGGCGCCATTTCGGTGCATCAGCGTTTCCCTGAAATGCCGCTTTGGCTGACGGAAATTGTCGCTGGCATCGTCGAGGATGGCGAGGAAATGGAAGATGTGGCGCACCGCGAAACCATGGAAGAATCCGGTTGTTCGGTCATCGGCGACCTTGAACTGATTTCACGCTATTATGTCACCCCCGGCTGTTCGAGCGAGACGGTGACAATGTATTATGGCCGGGTTGATGCGTCCAAAGCGGGCGGCCTGCATGGCTTGGAAGAAGAAGGCGAAGACATCCGCGTTTATACGGTATCGTCCGAGGAATGCTTTGCCATGTTGCGTGACGGACAACTCTGCAATGCAACGGCGACGATTGCCGTTCAGTGGCTGATGCTCAATCGCGACCGTATTCGCAGGGAAGCCGGGGTTTCAGGCGTGTGAACCTGTTTGCCGGATGCGAGTTAATTAACACACAAATTTAGTGGTAATTTTTAATCAATCTTGACTTTTGTGTATAAAAGACCCAATCAACAGTTAACAAAACACATTCTAACCACGCTTGGAGTCTGTCATGGACATTCGCAATGGCACTATTGAAGCCATTGGCCGCACCCCGCTTGTGAAACTTAAAAAGGTTTCCGAGCTTACGGGCTGCACCATTCTGGGCAAGGCGGAATATGCCAATCCGGGCGGATCGGTCAAAGACCGCGCTGCCCTTGCCATCATTCGTGACGCGGAAAAACGCGGCCTTCTGAAGCCCGGCGGCGTGATTGTCGAAGGCACGGCTGGCAATACCGGCATTGGTCTTGCCGTGGTCGGCAACGCGCTTGGCTATCGCACCGTGATCGTCATCCCCGAAACGCAAAGCCAGGAAAAGAAAGACCTGCTGCGTTTGCTGGGGGCCGACCTTCGTGAAGTCCCCGCCGTCCCCTATCGCGATCAGAACAACTATGTTCACGTTTCGCGCCGTCTGGCCGAAGAACTGGCAAAGACCGAACCGAACGGTGCCATCTGGGCCAACCAGTTCGATAACGTCGCCAACCGTCAGGGCCATATCGACACCACCGGCCCCGAAATCTGGGAACAGACCGATGGCAAGATCGATGGTTTTATCTGTGCGGTCGGTACCGGCGGGACGCTTGCCGGTGTGTCGATGGCGCTAAAAGATCGCAACAAGGACATTCAGATCGGTCTTGCCGATCCGATGGGGGCTGCCCTTTACAGCCACTACAAGTTTGGCGAACTGAAATCCGAAGGAAGCTCGATCTCCGAAGGGATCGGTCAGGGCCGGATCACCGCCAACCTCGAAGGCATCGATATCGATCACCCGTTCCAGATTTCAGATGATGAAATGCTGCCGATTGTCTTTGATCTGCTCAAGGAAGAAGGGCTTTGCATGGGCGGCTCGACCGGGATCAACATCGCCGGTGCGGTACGTCTGGCCCGTGAACTCGGCCCGGGCAAAACCATCGTCACCATCCTGTGTGACCTTGGCACCCGCTATCAAAGCAAACTGTGGAACCCGGCCTTCCTCAAGGAAAAAGGTCTGCCAAGCCCCGATTGGCTCTAAGCCCGACTGCGACAACCAGCAAACAAAAACCCCCGCCTTCTGGCGGGGG
>NZ_AUNC01000010.1:0-93455 GCF_000714555.1 Thalassospira permensis NBRC 106175
CTGCCGACTGATTTGGCCTGATCGCCTTTCATTGATTTGCCGGGGTGATTGCACCCCGGCGTACCTACGGAGTTCAGATAATGAGCGATTATGTCCTTGGTGGCGCAACGCGCGAGAAGCTTAAACGGGTCAGCACGGCATCGCTGTGCACCGCCCTGTTCAAACGCGGTCTGCGCAATCAGTTTATTCAGGAGGTTGGCCCGGTTGCGCCAAAAGGCGAGAACATGGTCGGGCAGGCCTATACCCTGCGCTATATCCCGGCACGTGAAGACCGCAACCCGATCGAGGTTTTCCGCGATCCTAATCATCCGCAGCGTGTTGCGGTTGAACAATGCCCGGCTGGTCATGTTCTGGTGATGGATAGCCGCAAGGATGCCCGGGCGGCATCGGCGGGCTCGATCCTTGTAACCCGTCTGATGAAGCGCGGCGTTGTCGGTATCGTTACCGATGGTGGTTTCCGCGATGCGGAGGGTATTGGCAAACTTGATATTCACGCCTATCACAACCGTCCGTCGGCACCGACCAACCTGACCCTGCACGAGGCCTATGACCTTAACGTGCCGATCGGGTGTGGCGATGCGCCGGTTTTCCCGGGGGATGTTCTGGTCGGGGATAAGGATGGCGTTGTTGTCATTCCGGCCCATCTTGCCGACGAACTGGCCGAAGAATGCGCAGGCATGGAGAGCTTCGAGGACTTCGTTCTGCAAGAAGTTCTGGCCGGCAAGCCGATCATCGGCCTTTATCCGGCGACCAAGGACGAAACCAAAGCCAATTATGAGGCATGGCGCAAAAAAACGGGTCGCTGATCCCGTTATGCTTTGCTGAATATCGCGTAAAGCCGCCCCGTCTCGGGCGGCTTTTTGCATTTCGGGTCTAGCCAAGTGATCCGGTCAGTTTGCCGGTGGATTGGCGAACATGCTTTCGTCATGGCGCAAAAGGCTTTGGCCGATTGCACCCTGCAATGCCAGATCCTTGTCCCACGGCAGGTGGATGATCTTGGGCCCGTTACGCAGTTCCGGCACCTGTGCCTCGCGAAGGCCACGTTCGATTTCGGGTTCCATCAGATCGTAGGCCCGTGCGCCGGAACCGGTGATCAGGATGCGTTCCGGTCCCAGAAGGGCGATCAGATTGGCAATGCCATATCCGAGTACCTTTCCGGCGTGGCGGAACAGATCGGCAAGATCTTCGTGGCCGTCACGTGCCCGTTTGACCAGATCCATCATCTGTTTTTCGCTGGGATGCAGGTTGTTGGCATCGGGCATATCAATCAGGCCACTGGCATCGCGCAGAATGGCGTAATCCCCGATATAGGCTTCGATACAACCGCGTCGTCCGCAATTGCAAAGCGGGCCATCGGGTTGATATTTCATGTGACCGAATTCGGCGGCAGCGCCAAAATGGCCATTATACACCGCCCCGTTCAGGACAAGCCCCATGCCGACGCCGTAGCCTAGCATGATGACGGCAAAATCACCATTGCCGCCAAGATCGTTATTCTGGGTGATGGCAGTTGCAATGCAGTTAGCATCGTTTGACATCTGTACAATGCCGCCAAAGCGTTCGCGCAACGGTTTGGTGATTGCGATATGTCGATTGCGAAGGGCCGGTGACCAGATGATTTCGCCGCTGTTGCTGTCGGCAACGCCCTGAATGGCGATACCGATCCCGATGGGCGGGTTTGGTGCAATGTCGCGGTTATCGGAAATGAACTGATCAATCAGATCGCAAAGTGTTGTCACCAGCGATGTTTCATCAAGATCACGTGTGTTGATGCTGTGCTGGATGCTGCGTTCAATCTCGCCCTTGAAATTGCCCAGTGCGATTTCAACCAGATTGATCGTTAGTTTAACGCCAACCACACAGGCCGCGCCGGGCACAAGATCAAGTAGAACCTTGGGGCGGCCGCGTGTAGCGCTTTGGCCGTTATTGCCATTTGTGCCGTTTGGTGCGCCTTGTGTTTCCTTTACCAGCCCCTGGGCAATCAGATCGGCGGTCAGCGATGTTACTGTCGCCGGGCTTAATCCGGTGGCGTTGCCGATATCGATACGGGCGGCAGGGCCATGAATACGCAGAAAACGCAGAATGGCAATCTGGGATGGCTGGCGTGGGGTATCGTGATCGGTTCGACGGCTCATCGGCGGGGCCTGTTATTCTGCAAGGCGGGATCGGAACCGGGGGCAAACCCGGTTCCGGATAAGGGCATGTTTTTTATCGTTTTGGCAAGCTGGTGATGCAGCGGGTTAAAGCAATCCACGTGCGGCCAGATTGGTCATCAGTGCCGTAATGCCAAAGGTCCATGGCGCAATGGTATCGGACCGCTCGACCTGATTGCAAAGCTTGCCGAGGCAGGGGGTCGAAATGGTAACGAGATCGCCCATTTCGTGGGTGAAGCCCTTGCCAGCACCACCACGATCATCGGTGGGCGCAAACATGGTGCCCAGAAACAGCATGAAGCCATCCGGATATTGATGATGTTTGCCGCATGCCTGTGCGGCGAGGCTTTCGGGTGAGCGGCTGATCTGGCTCATGGAGGATCCAGCATCAAGGTGATAGCCATCCTGCCCGTCGACCGCCATTTCAAGATCGGCCTGCTTGACGGTTTCAAGCGTGAAATTACCATCAAAAATGCGGATGAACGGCCCGATGGCGCAGGAGCCGTTATTGTCCTTTGCCTTGCCCAGAAGCAGGGCGGAGCGGCCTTCGACGTCGCGCAGATTGACATCATTGCCAAGGGTGGCGCCGACGATTTTGCCCTTTGAGCTGACAGCCAGAACCACTTCGGGTTCCGGGTTGTTCCAGTTTGAAATCGGATGCAGGCCGACATGCGCGCCATGACCGACGGCGGACATCGGCGGGGATTTGGTAAAGATTTCCGCATCCGGGCCAATCCCGACTTCAAGATATTGCGACCATGCGCCTTTGGCGATCAGGACTTCCTTGATGTCGGCGGCCTTTTTAGATCCCGGTTCGATTTGCGACAGGTCATCGCCGATGATGCCGGTGATTTCTGCGCGGATCAGGTCGGCCTTGCTGGCGTCGCCGCGCGCCTGTTCTTCGATCACACGTTCCAGAAGACTTGCAACAAATGTCACGCCACTGGCTTTGATCGCCTGAAGGTCGTTGGGGCTGAGCAAATGAAGTGTTTGCGATCCTGCACCGGGTTTTGATGCGGCAACAATGTCATCCAAAGTACCCACCAGCGGGAAACCAGACGGATTGCGAAGCTGTGATACCAGGTCATCGCGTTCAAGAAGCTGACTGATGGTCGGGGCCAGTTTGCTGATATCGCGAAGGTTGCCCTGATCGACAACAACCGGGGTCGGGCCGGAAACGCGCGGATCCCAGACGCGACCAACCAGAATGGCATTGCCATGATCGTCGGGCAGGATGTCGCTTGCGGTATTTGGGAAGTCGATAGTCATTGAAGGGCCTCTTTGTTCGGGGCGTTGGTGGCACCCGGTCCGGCAAGATGCAAAAGATGATCGGGCATTTTGCCCAGAATGATCATTCCAAGAACGTCATCATGGGTAACATCTTTGGTCGGGACGGTGCCGACCAGCTTGCCGTTCTTCATAACATGCAAACGATCAGACAAATCAAACACATCATGAAGATCGTGACTGATCAACAAAATACCGAGCCCGTCGCGTTTAAGTTGATCAATCAGTTCGCCGACCATGCGGGTTTCATGCACGCCAAGGGCGGCACACGGTTCATCCATGATCAGAACGCGGGCTTCGAACAAAAGGGCACGCGCAATTGCCACCGATTGCCGTTGCCCGCCCGAAAGTGCAGAAACGGGGGATGTGAATTTATGGAAATTCGGGTTCAGGCGATGAAGCACTTCACGCGCCTTGTGTTCCATCGCGGCATCGTCAAGAAAGCCAAATTTATCAACGATTTCACGGCCGAGAAACAGGTTCTGCGCGGCATCAAGATTATCGGCAAGGGCAAGGTTCTGATAGATGGTTTCGATATTGTTGTCGCGCGCATCGCGGGCATTTTCGATTTTGGCTTCGCGGCCATCAACAATGATCTGGCCGGTGTCGGCCTTGTATGCACCCGAAAGCACCTTGATCAGAGTTGATTTGCCTGCACCGTTATGGCCAAGCACGCCAACCACCTCGCCGGGATAAAGATCAATGGAAACCCCGTCGACCGCCTTGACCCCGCCAAAGCTGATATGGATGTCGCGCATTTCGACCAGCGGGTTTTGACCGGTTTTGATATCGTTCATTTCCCCATACTCCTAACTGGTCGGGTCGCTATAGCGACGGTGGAAATATTTGTCGCTGAACACGGCAAGGACAAGCACAAGGCCGATGACGATGCTTTGCAGTGATGTATCAACACCCAGAAGCGCCATGCCGCTTTGCAGGCTTTGCATCACAAGGGCACCGATCAGCGCGCCATAGATGGTGCCGACACCGCCGGCCAGCGACGTTCCGCCGATCACAACCGCGGCAATCACGCGCAATTCGTCAAGCGTGCCAAGGTCATTGCCCGCCGATTGCAGGCGTGCCGATGAAATCGCCGCACTGATCGCGCACAGAATTCCCATCAGGGCAAAAACCGCAACCGTCATGCGTTTGACGTTAATGCCTGCCAGTTCGGCGGCCTGTGGGTTGCCGCCCATGGCGAAAACGTAGCGCCCGAACCGGGTGCGTTTGGCAACGATGGTCAGAACAATCGCCACAAGGGCAACAATCAGAAGCGGAATCGGAATGCCGTGCGAAATCATAAGGTTTTCCGGCGTCACCGGAATACCGCGATCTTCAAGAATGCGTTCGGCTGCACGTTCGGGTAGATGATAGGCGTTCAATGTGATGATCGCCACCAGAACCAGCCCGGCCTTGATCAGTGTATTGGTATATTCCGCCCAGATCGGTTTGACCGGGAACTGGAAGGAAAGCCTGCTGCGACGTTCCATGATGGCGGCATAGATGATGGCGACAATGGCGATGGCTGCGACAATCCAGCTCCAGGTTGCGCCAATCGTGCCTTCGATCCCGCCGCCCAGCAGCATGAAATTGTGATCAAGCGGGGCAACAGTACGCCCTTGCGTGACCCACCATGCCGCCCCGCGCCAGACCAGAAGCCCGCCCAGGGTCACAATAAAGGCCGGAACGCTAAGATAGCCAACGGCAAGCCCCTGTATGCCACCAATTGCCGCCCCGATCACCAACCCGACAATAAGGGTGATGATCCATGTCATCGGGTGATTGTATTCAAGGAATTGTGGCAGGATGTCGGATTGCACGACACCCATGATCATCGCAAGAACACCCAGTATCGCACCGACCGAAAGGTCGATATGGCGGGTGACGATAATCAGCACCATCCCGCACGCCATCACGGCAACGGATGCCGTCTGAACCGACAGGTTGAAGATATTGCGCGGGGTGATGAAGCGTCCGCCGGATGCGATGTCAAAGCCGATCCAGATAACCAGAAGCACAACGGCGAGCCCTACAAGGCGGCGGTCGACTTCCATCTTGGCAAGTAGTCTTGTCATGTAAAATGCTCGTCAGGCAGCGGGGCCGGTCGATCAGATGCGGCCGGCCCCGGGGTTTAACAAGGTCGGATGGAGGAAACCTGCCTAGTTACAGGCAGCGACCTTGCCGCTTTCAACCCCTTTGCAGACGACGTCCTTGGATACCCAGCCCGCGTCGATCACAAGATCAAGCTTGTTCTGGTTGATCGCGACCGGATCAAGGAAGTAGGACTTCATGGTGACACCGTTCGGGCTGTTCCAATCCTGGGTTCCTTCGACGTCACCCAGTTTGGTGCCTTTTGCCAGTTCAACCGCGATTTCGGCCGCGCGCTGTCCCAGAAGGCGGGCATCTTTCCAGACCGAAACCGTCTGGGTGCCAAGCGCAACACGGTTAAGGGCGGCGTGATCGCCATCCTGACCGGAAACCGGAATGCCTTGCATGCCCTGTGCGGAAAGGGCGGCCACAACGCCACCCGCCGTGCCGTCATTCGAGGCGACAACGGCGTCAACCTTGTTATCGGCAGCAGTCAGGAACTGTTCCATGTTGCGCTGGGCGATGGCTGGCTGCCAGCTATCGGTATAGGCTTCGCCGACAACCTTGATATCGCCGCTATCGATTGCCGCCTGAAGGATTTCAAGCTGCCCTTCATGCAGGATATTGGCGTTCGGGTCGGTCGGTGCGCCTTTGATGAATACGTAATTGCCTTTCGGCTGTTGGGCAAACACGGCTTCGGCCTGAAGACGGCCGACTTCCTTGTTGTTGAAGGTAATGTAATAGGCGTTCGGGTCTTCGATCAGGCGGTCATAACCAACCACCGGAATGCCTTCATTGATCGCCTGCGTGACTGCAGCACCAATGGATGAGGAATCCTGTGCCAGAACGATCAAGGCATCTGCACCACGCGAAATCAGGCTTTCGATATCGGAAAGCTGTTTGGAGGGCGAGCTTTGGGCGTCGGCGCTGATATATTGTGCGCCAGCTGCTTCAAGCGCCTTGACAATGGCGGCTTCGTCGGTTTTCCAGCGTTCTTCCTGGAAGTTCGACCAGCTGACACCAACGATCAGATCGTCGGCAAAGGCGTTAGCGGAAAACAGCACGGCACCGGCCAGTGCGACCGAGGAGAGGAGTTTTTTCATCTGTTTCTTCCCTGAATGATATGTGTCTTGCAGTGACATTTATTTTTGTTGTCGAAAAAATGTTGACGCCTTCGATCCGTCCTGTCAAATTTTTTTTAATGAACAAATTAAAAATCTCGCTTTTACGCTCAAATCCACCGTTAATCCGCATCATTGGTTGATTTCAGGCGGATTTGAGTTGGTGCAGCGCAGCATTTAATTTGATAGTGAAAAATAAAAGATGAAAACAAGTCAGGGAACGTCATGACAGCGAGTTATCACGACATAGAGGGCAAATCGGTTCTGGTGACCGGTGGCGCGTCGGGCATCGGGGCGTCTATCGTCCGGGCTTTTTGTGCGCAGGGCGCGCGGGTCGGCTTTTTTGATATCGATGATGCTGCCGCGGAAAAACTGTGTGCCGAAATCGAAAACGATCTGGGCGTGCGCCCGCATTATATCTCGCTTGATCTGCGTGATCAGGTTCGGATTCCCAAGGCCGTTACCGAAATGGCATCGAAAATCGGTGTGATTGATGTGCTGGTCAATAATGCGGCTCGCGATGATCGCCACAGTCCAGAAGAAACCGGGCCGGATGAATGGCGTGAGAAGCTTGATGTCAATCTGTCACATCAGTTTTTCTGTTCGCGTGCCGTGGCAAAGGGCATGGCCGAAAAGGGCCGTGGCAGCATCATTAATTTCAGTTCGGTAAGTTACTTGATGGGGTTGCCCGATCTGGTCGGTTATGAAACCGCTAAGGCAGGCATTGTCGGCATGACACGCGCCTTGGCACGTGACTGGGGTGCGGATGGCATTCGGGTCAATACCGTGATTCCGGGCTGTATTATTACCCAGCGCCAGCTTGATCTTTGGATCAGCCCGGAGGACGAGGAACGCATTCAATCACAGCAATGCGTCAAACGCCGCCTTGTCGGGGATGATGTTGCACAGATGGTGCTTTTCCTGGCATCCGACGTATCATCGGCGTGCTCGTCACAAAGCTTTATCGTCGATGGCGGGCTTGTCTGATAGTCTGCCACCAATCAAATAAATTCGCACCATTTCGTCCCGATTCCCGCAGTCAGAGACCATCATGCCCCAATCCCTTCCCAATGCCATCACCATTGACGAAAAAGCCAATCCCTATCGCGACTGCATTCAGGGGCTAGCCAATCAGCCGATTACGGTTGTGCGGCTATTGCGCGATGCGGTGAATGAAAACCCGGTTGTCGCCAGCGACCGGAAATTCAATGTACCCGAAATCCGAGATGTGGTCGGGCGACTGGTGGAAAACCGGCCACGCATTGCGATTATTGGCGGGGCCCCGGATCATCCGGCGCATTTGCTGGATCGGCCACAGGCTTTGATGGCGGCAATTCGCATATGGGAAATGGGTGGGGTGCCGTTCCTGTTTCATGTGCCGGTAATTTGCGATGGCACCGCGCAGAATAATATCGGCCAAAGCTATTCCCTGGCATCGCGGAACCATACGGCGGCGGCGGTCAATATTACCTTTGAAGGCCACAGCTATCATGCGGCCTACGTCATTGCCGGGTGCGACAAATCACCCGCCGCGGTGGTGGCTGGGCTGGCAGCCGCCGATCAGGCGCGCAAATATCGTGGTGATCAGGCCCCGGTCTGGGCGGTGTTTGCCCCGTCCCACGTCCTGAAGGGCGGGGAAATTCCCGATGGAACCCGCCGGTTGCTGGATAAAATTGCCGATGATGCAGATCGGGCCGGGCATGATGACCTTGGTTCGGATATTCGCGAAAATATGCGCTATATTCTGCAATGCACGTCTGACGAAGCCTTTGCCGGGTTGCTGGACCGGGCGCGGTTATTGGGCATTATCGATGGCAAGATGGAGCGCCGGGTTCTTGATGAGCTTGCCGGGGCGACCTGTGATTCCAAGGGGGGAATTTGCGCCTTTAACGGTACAGGTAATTCATCGCGCACCATGCTGGCTGCCTTTGGCCTGACACCGCCCGAACTGGAATTGCTTACCGATGTGCCGCCCTATGCAGCAGTGGCGGCCGGGATTGATGCGATGTTTGGGGTCTTCAACAAACCCGAATATGCGATCAGCAATCTGTTGAAACGCAACTTTGCCAATTTCGTGCGTATTCATAATGCCACGGGGTCAAGCAGCAACATGCTGCTGCATTTGCCCTTCATGATGCGCTATGCCGGGTTTGACGTGACGATTGATGATTATCAGGATGTGCGTCTTAAAACGCCGGTGCCGGAAATCTTCGCCCATAGCCTGACGGAAAATCGCGATACCTTTGTTCTGGCCCAGCAAATGGCCGAAGGCAAAAATCGTGGTATGGAAAGTATCTATCGCGTTCTTGCCGATCTTGGTGTGGCGATGGATCTGGATGCGCCGACGGTTCTTGGCAAAACATGGGGCGAACGGATTGCCAATCTTGAAAACCCCGTCGATCTGTCACTTGGCGATAAATCGGTTATCCGGGCGACCCCTGTACGCAAGCGGTCCGGCGTGGATGTTCTGACCGGCAGCTTCTTTGAAAATTGTGCGGTCAAGACATCGGGCATGAGCGACCATCTGATCGAACATTTCGACAATCACGTTTTCATCGTACGCTATTATGAAAATGAGCATGTCTGTAACGCTGATTTTGCCTCGCCCGATCTGGTGACGCGCCTGATTGAAACCGATGGCGTGGACGAAGAACTGATTGCAGCCGTGGTCCGGCGCAATGGTGGTAACCGGGTTGATATGGACGCCCCCAAGGATATGCTGGCACAGGGGCATTTGTCCTTTGCCTTTGTGATTGGCGGGCAGGGGCCGGAAGCCTATGGCATGCCGGAAATGTTTTCACCGTCCCAGAACCTGCGCCACCATCGCATCCTTGAAGCGTCAAGCATGCTGATCACTGATGGCCGTTATTCCGGCGTGACCAAGGGGGCGTGTATCGGCCATATGGTGCCCGAGGCATTCGTGGGTGGCGGCATCGGTCATCTGCGCGACGGGGATGTGCTGCGTCTTGATCTGACAAAAAATACACTGGACTGGCTGGATCGCGATGCGTTCCTTGCAGGGATGGAAACGGCCGGAAGCCCGATTGATCTGGCGGATCGTGCGTCGTTATTTGCTGAACGGCAAAAACGCATGATCGCACGTCAATACGATATCGCAGCCAGCAACGTGATGGATCATGTATCGAACGCTGCACGCGGGATTGTCCCCGGTGTGGTGGATCGTCGTGCGGTCAATCCGTGGCGAAGCTGATCTGAGGGGGAGGGATTTCTGCCACGCCCTTGCGAAATCAGTATGATCCAATACCTCATCAGGGAAAGAACCGGCGTCGCCGGAAAATCTGATATCGACAAGGAGGACCATCATGACCAGCAAGCTGACGGTGCAGACGCCGAACGGTAATTTCGATGCCTATGTTGCCATGCCAGCCAAATTACCGGCACCGGTGGTGGTGGTTATTCAGGAAATCTTTGGTGTTAATGCCGTGATGCGTAGCATTGCCGATGATTATGCCAAACAGGGCTATATCGCGGTTTGTCCCGATCTGTTCTGGCGGATCGAGCCGGGGATCGAAATCACCGACAAGACCGAAGAAGAATGGAAACAGGCATTTGGCTATTATCAGGCATTCAATGTCGATAAGGGTGTCGAGGATATTGCGGCAACCCTGACGGCAGCACGCAAGATTGATGGTGCAAATGGCAAGGCCGGTGTTGTCGGTTTCTGCCTTGGCGGGCTTTTGACCTTCCTGTCGGCGACGCGCACTGATGGCGATGCCTTTGCAGTCTATTACGGCGGCGGCATGAACAATTATGTCGGTGAAGCCGGGAAGATCAAACAGCCGGTGATCATTCACTTGGCCGGGAATGATGAATATATCCCCGCCGATGCACAGGCCGTTATCAAGGATGCGCTTGATGACCATCCGTTGACCGAGCTTCATTTCTATCCCGGTCGCGATCATGCGTTTGCGCGCAAGGGCGGGGCGCATTACGACGAGAAGGATGCAGAAACCGCCAATGCGCGGACGGCCGAGTTTTTCCAAGCCAATCTTGTGTGATCGTCACAACGTGATCCCAACGAGGGCCGCAAATCTGCGGCCCTTTTAATTTACAAGATCAATGATCGTTGCTGGACCAAGGGATGGTTTATTTGTATGAGGAATGCAAATAAATCGATCATGGGAGGAATAAGTAAATGAAACTTCTGCGTTTTGGAGCTGCCGGTGCGGAAAAGCCCGGGCTTCTTGATCCGGATGGTGTAATCCGCGATCTTTCAGCGGTGATCGAGGATTTCAATCCCGATACCATTTCCGATGCGACCTTTACCAAAATCGCAGCCCTTGATCCCAAAAACCTTCCGGCAGTTTCGGGCAATCCGCGAATTGGTGCCTGTGTTGCCAAACCTGGCAAGTTCATTTGCATCGGTTTGAACTATTCCGATCATGCCGCCGAGGCGGGCATGCAGGTGCCGCCCGAGCCGATCATCTTTTTCAAGGCAACATCGGCGGTTTGCGGCCCGAATGATGATGTCGAAATCCCGCGTGGGTCGGAAAAATCTGACTGGGAGGTTGAGCTGGGCATCGTGATCGGCAAGCAAGCCAAATATGTGACCGAGGCGGAGGCGCTTGGCCATGTTGCCGGTTATTGCGTGGTCAATGATGTGTCCGAACGTGCGTTTCAGCTTGAACATGCAGGCCAATGGGTAAAGGGCAAAAGCCACGATACCTTTGGCCCGATTGGCCCGTGGCTGGTGACACGTGACGAGGTTGCTGATCCGCAGAACCTTTGCCTTTGGCTGGAGCTGAACGGCGAACGCGTTCAGAATGGCAGCACGGCAACCATGGTTTACGGCGTTGCCCATCTTATCAGCTATCTGTCGAAATTCATGACCCTGCAACCGGGCGACATCATCACGACCGGCACCCCGCCCGGTGTTGGCATGGGCATGACGCCGCAACGCTTCCTGAAACCCGGAGATGTCATGCAACTAGGCGTCGAAGGGCTGGGAAGCCAGCGTCAGAAAACCGTTCAGGCCTGATGAGGCTTGTGAACAAAATGAAAAGCCCCGCAGTGTATGTTGCGGGGCTTTTTTGATGAATCAGCCTAGGGCCATGGCATCAAGTTCCTGCCGGTGGGCATGAAGCTTGTGGAAAATGGCATAACGCCTATCGTGGGCGTCCTTCGCGGTTTGGTCCGGTGCGTGGATAGTTTCCTTGCCAGCCATCCGGCGCGATGCAAGGGCAAGGCCGCCTTCGGGATCAAGGGCGGCAGCGCCCAGCATGGCGGACCCCAGCAGCACCGGCTCGGCGCAATCGGACATCACGACATTGCATCCGGTAACATCGGCATAAAGCTTGACCAGAAGCGGGCTTGCGGTGTGTCCGCCGCTGAGATGGATGTGTTTGATGTCATAACCCGTCGCGTTCAGCGCATCGATGATATGGCGTGTGCCATAGGCAATCGCGCAGGCAGTTGCCCAGTAAAGATCAAGGAAGCTTTCCTCACTTTGATCAAGGCTGAGGCCTGAAATCACGCCGAGTGCTTCTGAGTCGGCAAGTGGCGACCGATTGCCATGAAAATCGGGCAGGACATGCAGGCGCGGTGCAAGATCGGGTGTTTCCGTCATTCGCGGCAAAAGTTTTTCCCCGGCAAGTTTGTGCGCATCACGGCCCATGTCGTGCGAAAACGGATGCATGGCCACGATATGATCAAGCAGCGCACCGGTTGCAGACTGACCTCCTTCGTTGAGCCAAAGACCCGGCGCAATCGCCCCGAAATAGGGGCCCCAGACACCTTTAATGAAACGCGGTTTGGAGGATAGAGCCATATGGCAAGTGGATGTTCCGGCAATCATGGCAAAGCGTTCATCAAGATTGCCATCCAGATATTCGCCAAGCGTGCCAAGGGCACCTGCATGAGCATCAATCAAGCCTGCCCCCACAACGCAATCGGTCGTCAAGCCAAGTTCGGCGGCCCCCTGATCTGACAGATTGCCGATCAGATCACCAACACCCAATGCCTTGCGGTCAATTCCGGCCTTGGCAGGGAAATCTTCCAGGTCGATCTGATCAAGAAACGCGCGATCCCACGGATCATCCTGATGTGCCAGGTAAGTCCATTTACAGGTGATCGTGCAGCAGGACCGGTCGTTGCTGCCGGTTGCGCGGAAAGACAGGAAATCGGCAAGGTCATATGCCGCGCCCATTTTATCCCAGTTCTGACGATGATGGCGTTTCAGCCACATCAGTTTGGGCAATTCCATTTCGGGGGACATGGTGCCGCCGATATATTCTAGCACCTTGGCGCCGGTTTTGGTGCATTCTTCGGCTTCGCGGATGGCACGGTGATCCATCCAGACAATAACATCCCAGTTATCCGCACCACCCGGTGTTACGCCAAGCGGACGGTTATCGATATCGCGGATCACGAGCGAACAGGTGGCATCAAATCCGATGGCTGCGACCTGATCGGCGGCAATATTTGATTTTGCCAGCGCATCGCGAACCGACTGGCAAACCGCTTGCCAGATATTTTCCGAGTCCTGTTCGACAAAATCAGGTTTTGGCTTGTTCATGGCGATGGCATGGGCGGCGCTGCCAAGTAACTTTCCATCGACGCTAAACACGCCAGCGCGTGCGCTTCCGGTGCCAACATCCACACCGATGATGAACTTATCTGTAGGGCTCATTTGATCTTCCTCCCGCGGGGCCGATTGGTAGTGTGATGCGTTTTGAGCGCAAATCCGACCCTGATTTCAAGCGATTTCCGCGTATCTTTTTGTCCGCAATAAATTTACATGATGCGTAATTGAGCAAAAGTGCATCATTTGGTCAAATGCTCATTTTGGTTGACGGTGATATTCGCATTTGTATAGACTTTTGTCATCAAACCCAATGAAGCCAGGTTCAACATGGCCCCCGGAAATGTCCAAGATAACGTCCGCACCCAGACACTGGCACCGATCATGACTGGTAAGGGTGTCGTTCTTTTTGATTGTGACGGCGTCTTGGTCGACAGCGAACCGATCTCCTTGGCGACACTTGTCGATGTGCTTGATCATTACGGTGCACCGCTAAGTCTAGCAGAAGTTGCAGCACGCTTTACCGGGCGATCAAGTGTCGCCCCGATCGAACATATCCGCCTTGAAACCGGACGTGACATTGCCCTCGAATTCAAGCCGTTCTTTTATGAGCGCCTGTTTGCCCGCTATGACGTTGAACTTCGGAAAACAGACGCGATCGATACGGTCCTTGCCGCGCTTAAAAAACGCAAGATCGCGTTTTGCATTTCATCAAGCAGTTCGGTGCAGCGGCTTGAACGGACAATGAAGGTGACGGGACTGGGCCATTGGTTCGGAACCGATATTTACAGCGCCGATTTCGTCCTGAACGGTAAACCGGCACCGGACCTGTTTTTATATGCCGCTGATAAAATGGGGTTTCGTCCGGATCAGGCAATCGTGATCGAGGATTCGATTGCCGGGGTGAAGGCCGCCGTGGCAGCAGGCATGACCTGCATCGGTTATATCGGGGGCGGGCATTATGCCGGGCAGCGTGAAGATGCATCGACCCGGCTTTATGACGCCGGGGCCGATATTGTTTTCGATGACATGCGTGATATCGTCACCCTGATCGAGCAGAGCTAGAGTCTGCCTAGCGCTGCCGCAGCAGGCTTTGATAGCGGGCCTGACTTTGGCTGAGATGTTCGCGCATTGCGGTGCGGGCCGTTTCGGCATCACGCGATGCAATCGCATCAAAGATGCGATGGTGTTCGGCCAGAATTTTCTGCATATAGTTTTTCTGGTCTTCGACCTCGGGAGGGCGGCGGCGCAATTGCGCGCGCGGGATGGTTTTATCGCCCAGATGTTCGAGAAACTCGACATAACGCCGGTTATTGGTCGCATCGGCAATCGCGCGATGGAATTCGAAATCGGCCTTTTCGGTCGGATTGCCGCGTTCAAAGCAATCGGTCATTTCCTGCAGGGCTTCGTATATTTTGGCCTGTTGGGCGGCAGAGCTTCGTGCACAGGCAAGACCGGCGGCCTCGATCTCGACGGCCATGCGCAGTTCAAGAATTTCCAGGACATCGGAAATCTGCGCGGAATCGACGGCAAAGATCGTACTGCCTAGTTTGCGTGGACTGGGAGCCAGCACAAACACACCTGCTCCTTGGCGCGGTTCGAGCAGGCCATCGGCCTTAAGGGCTGCAATGGCTTCGCGGACCACCGTGCGGCTGACGCCGAACTGTTCGGTCAAAACCGGCTCGGTCGGAAGTTTGCTGCCGGGCGTGCGCATGCCGCTTTCAATTTCGTGACGCAGGCTTGCAATGACCTTTTCGGTTAGCGAAACTTTTCGTGGCGCGTTCTGCGCGGAGTTGTTGCTCATTTTCTTGCTCTGCAAATCCGCTATGATCGGAACCGGATGTTAATAACGATGAATTTAACATCCTGAAATAGTCCTACGATGTTGGTGACGGAAAGTCATCATATGATTTTGATATAGTGATGAGGCAAGGAAAATGGCCAAATCGGCCGAACCGGAATATCGCTGGAACAGTGGCCCGTTCAGGGTCGGAATTGTGCCCCGCGGCGGGGCCATTTCGCGCATCGACTGGGTGCGTCCCGACGGTAACGGGGTGGTCAACCTGTTGCGTCCGGTTGACGATTATTCCCTGACATCGGGCAATCCTTCGCATCTTGGATGTTTTCCGATGGTACCCTTTGCCAACCGGCTGGGTTATGCCCAGTTCGAATTCGATGGCAAAACCATCAATGTTCCAGTAAATCGGGCACCGGACCCGCATGCCATTCACGGATTTGGTATTTCAAGTATCTGGGAGATCGAACGTCCAACGGTTGATACCATCCGGCTCAATCACAAACATGATGATCCGCAGACCGGTTTTTGTTATGTCGCCTGGCAGCAGATCAAGGTCGCAAACGATACCATTTCAATCGAAATCGGTGTGCGCCATCTTGGCAAGGACCCGATGCCATACGGGATCGGGTTGCATCCATGGTTCCCTGGCGGCGAAAGTGCGTGGGTACAGTTTGTTGCGACCGACTGTTTCGGAACGGACGAAGGCAAGTTACCCACTACGCGCACGGTGATCGATCTTGGTCGCGATTTTGCCGATGGAAAAATGATCCGCCATCACAAGGGGCTGGATATTCATTATATCGGCTGGAACAAACAGGCGACGATGGTCTGGGCAGACAGGCAGTTAAGCCTGCTTCTGGAAGCCAGCGATACGTTGGCGAACCTGCAATTCTATATCCCGGACAACGGCAAGACATTTTGTGTCGAACCGGTATCGCATGTGCCAAACGTCCATAATCGTCCAGATTTCAAGGAATTCGGCGATGTCAGGGTGCTGGGCTATAATGATACGCTTTCGGGTGTCATGACGCTGACGCCAAGCCTTTTGACCGGATCGGGTCATGGTCTTGTCGATCAGGATGAAGAGCAGATTGGCAGGCGCGATTATTCACTCGTCGACTGATTGCTTCCCCTTTACCCTGCAAGTATTTGCCGATAAAACTTACAAGTAAGAATGACAAGATGACAAGTTGACGGGGATTGGGGAAATGACCGGCTTGCAACTTAAAATCCAGAAGCGTGAAAAGCTTGCGGATCAGCTTTATGGGCAGATACTTGAGCAGATTGTATCGGGCAATCTGTCCGAAGGGGCCAAGCTGCCCTCTGAAAATGAAATATGTGCATCCTTTGGTGTGTCGCGGCCCGTGGTGCGCGAAGCCCTGCGCAAATTGCAGTCTGACGGGTTGGTCTATGCCCGTCAGGGAGTTGGATCATTCGTCAAGAAACGACCACCACAAGGGTTGATCGAGTTTGGCGGGATCAATGATGTGGCCGGGTTACTGCGCTGTTTTGAAGCCCGCATTGCGATCGAGGGGGCAACCGCGCGCATGGCCGCCGAACGCGCCACACTGCGTCATCATCGCGACATCGAACGTGCGCTTAAGATGCTTGAAGAAGGCATTGCAGCCGGTGATATAGCCGATCAGGCGGATTTTGAGTTCCACATGTCAATCGCACGCGCCAGCGGCAATGATATCTTTGTCACCATGCTGACGTCCCTACATGGCGTGATTGCCAAAACCATGAATGTCGCCTTGAACATCACGCGCACCGGATCGGCCGAAAGGGTAAAAAAGGTTCTTTTGGAACATCGTCAGATTTATGACGCGATCCGTGGACAGGACGGCGAAAGCGCGGAATTGCTGATGCGCTATCACCTGCATCAAGCCCGCCAGCGGGTAACCGACCATGCGCGTGATATGTAACGTCGCGACTTCCACGCACAGAACATCCTGTAAAGTTTCCACGCAAATTTGTTGACAAGTGCCCCTGTGCGCCTGCACACAAGTCATATGACGAATTGCGTCGGAAAGAATACAGGAACGGATCATGTCAGGTGATATTTCAGCCGTACAGCAGCCCTGCATTCTGCTGGAGGAACGGTTTGAACTGGGCGAATGCCCGAACTGGGACGGCGACAATAACCGCCTTTACTGGGCCGATATCATCGGTCAGAAAATCCATGCGCTTGATATCGAAACCGGGCAGCGCCATAGCTGGTCATTTGAAAGCGAAGTCGGCTGTTTCGGTCTGACCGATCAGGGGCGTCTGGTCGTGGCGCTGAAAAGTGACATTATCCTGTTTGATCCGAAAACCGGGGTGCGCGAAAAGCTTGCCGCGGTCGAAGGCGATAATGACATGAGCCGCACTAACGACGGCAAAATCGGCCCGGACGGGGCATTCTGGGTCGGCACCATGGATCAGAATGCCGACAAGCAGCCCGTGGCATCGCTGTATCGCGTGACCGGATCGGGGGAAGTCGAACACAAGGTCGGCGGGATCAAGATTTCCAACGGTCTGGCATGGTCGCCCGATGGTCGCATTATGTATCATTCGGATTCTCGTGGGCCTTGGGTCAATCGCTGGGATTTTGATGCCAAGACCGGCGCGATCAGTAATTGCGAGCTTTTCCTTGACCTTAACGACACGGTCGGACGCCCGGATGGTGCGGCGGTTGACATGGAAGGCTGTTATTGGAGTGCAGGCGTTTCGGCGGGCAAACTGAACCGTTTTGCCCCTGATGGTACCTTGTTGCTATCAATTGATATGCCGATGCCAAATCCGACCATGCCGTGCTTTGGCGGGGTGGATATGAAAACGCTTTATGTCACCAGTCACATGGAAAATTACCCGGCTGATAAACGCGCCGAATTCCCCGATGCGGGCAAACTTGTCATGCTGCGTGTCGATGTCGTGGGGGTGCCGGTCAACCGGTTCCGCGAAGATGTATAGATACTGAAAACAAAAGGGCCGTGCGGTTTGCAGCGCAAGGCCCCTTTGCCATTTTCTGTACGTTTTCAGGCGGTTTTGATTTCGGCGCGCACGGTGCCGACACCTTCAAAAATCGCTTCGATACGGCCATGTTTGGTCAAGGTCGGCGGGGCGCAGGCCCCGGTGGTGATGACATCGCCTGCTTTTAAGTGCTGACCGCGTTTGGCCAGAAACCGCACCAGATAGGCCAATCCGCCAAACGGATCAGGCCATGCGGCGGGGGCGCTGTTTTGCGCCAGAACCTTGTCATCGGACCGTGTTTCTACCGGGCCATTCAGAAACGCCATCTCGCGCCAATCGGCAATTTCCGGGCCAAGCACCAGATAGCCGGTGGAATTCAAATCGGCCAATGTCGAGACCGGTCCCTGTTTTTTGGTAAACCGGCGATCTGCGATCTCTATCGCCAGATGCACGCTTTTGATGTGATCAAGGATCGCTTTGGCGGTAGCATTGGCACCAGGAGTGCTCGCCATGACCACGGCAATCTCGGCCTCGATATTCGGGAAATGGACATCATTTGTGGTGATGGTGGCTCCGTCGGCAATGATCCGGCCATCAAGCAGTGGCCCGATCAACGGCCCGTCAAGCCCAAGCCCCGCCTGTGCGTCAAGTGTTGCCACCGAGAGCTTCCAGCCGGTTTGTTTTGCACCTGTCAGGGCAAGGGTTGCCTGCTGAACCTCGTACGCCGTTTCGAAGTCGGTCGGGTTGGCACCGTCGGGCAGGGGATCAATCAGGATGTTTTGGGTGAAAGCATCGGCCAGAATTCGGCTTGCTTTGGTGATGTCGGTCATTCCCTGTGCCTATCCTTATGTTTTTGGAGTGTTTTTCGTGGCGTTCTCAGCAGCCTAGCGGAGCATTTGGATGAAGTCATCATATCAATTTCCGGGAGTCGTCTCTTTTTGATGTAGGTTGCGTTTGTATGATGATTTTCGATAAAGGCGATAACGGTTAATAATCCTGGAAAGTGGCGGTTTTACACCCAGACTAAAGTCGATAAGTAATATGATTGACACAATGATATGATGAATTTATAGGATCATCATAGATTATGTCGCTGACTTGTGAATTGAAGGACGTTTTATGCATTATCAGGATCTGAAAACGGCAATTGGTGCCGGTCTTCTGTCTTTCCCGGTTACGCCGTTCAGGGCGGATGGTTCTCTGGATATGAATACCTACCGTACGCATGTTGCCTGGCTGGCCCAGTATCCGGCAGCGGCACTGTTTGCGGCTGGTGGTACGGGTGAATTTTTCTCGCTGACCCCGGCGGAAGTTGTTGAAACCGTCCGTGTCGCGAAAGAAGTTGCTGGTGATACCCCGATCATTGCTGGTTGCGGTTATGGCACCGCCATGGCCGTCGAACTGGCCCGTGAATGCGAAAAAGCCGGTGCCGATGGCCTGCTTTTGCTGCCGCAATATCTGGTTGGTGCCAAGCAGGAAGGCCTGTATGAGCGCGTCAAGGCGGTTTGTAATGCGGTGAGTGTCGGTGTGATTGTTTACAACCGCGACAACTCGATCCTGTCTGCTGAAACGCTTTCGAAATTGTGTGACGAGTGTCCCAATCTGGTCGGCTTCAAGGATGGGCACGGCGATATCGAACTGGTCACGCGCGTTTGTGTCACGATGGGGGATCGTCTTTCCTATATCGGTGGGATGCCGACGGCCGAAGTTTTTGCCAAGGCATACAAGGCGGCGGGTGTGACCACCTATTCGTCAGCGATCTTTAACTTCCTGCCCAAGCAGGCGCTGGAATTCTATGACGCGCTGACAACTGACGACGATGCGACGATGAACCGTATCCTGACCGACTTCTTCTATCCGTATCTTGCGGTGCGTGATCGCGGCACGGGTTATGCCGTGTCGATCGTCAAGGCAGGGATGCGCGTTATTGGCCGTGATACCGGCCCGGTTCGCAGCCCCCTTACCGATCTGAGCGGTGAAGAACATGACATGCTGGCTGACGTTATCCGTAAGGCGTTCGGCGAGGACGCACTTAAGGCTGCCTAAGCTTGACGACCCCGGCAGGTGGCTTCTGCCGGGATTACCTCTGTGACGCCGCAAAAGTAAATGGCGCGCAAAATTCGGCTGTCAGAAAAACCATTACTTGTTGTTACAAGTTACAAGATGTAAGGTTTTCTGACAACAACTGGTCCCATCAGGGAAAACAAGACTTTAACGTTAAACGACATAAAGTCACGGGAGGAATATCAATGAACAAGTTTATGAAAACCACGACGCTGACACTTGCCGCAGCGGCGATATCGGTCGCTTTTGTTGCCGGTGCGCAAGCACGTGAATGGCGCGGCTGGAATATCCATCCGGCAGACTATCCTGTTTCGACCGGAATGGAGGAATTCGCCCGTCTGATCAATGAAAAATCCGGTGGAAACCTTGAAGCCAAGGTTTATCACGGCGGCGTTCTGGGCGATCAGCCCGATGCCATCCAGCAGGTTCGCCTTGGCGGTCTGGACTGGGCTGTTTTCAACCTTGGTCCGTTGGGTGAAGTCGCACCGGAAGCCAACGTTGTTTCGCTGCCTTTCATCTTTAAAAACGTCGATGCCATGCATGACGTCATGGATGGTCCGGCAGGTCAGCAGATCGCAGACGGCCTTGCAAATGCGGGCCTTCAGGCACTTGGCTGGTACGATTCAGGTGCGCGTTCCTTCTATAACACCAAGCACCCGATCAACACGCCAGAAGACCTCAAGGGGCTTAAATTCCGCGTGATGAGCAACGATCTGTATGTACAGATGGTTGGTGCCCTTGGCGGTAACGCAACCCCGATGCCGTATGGCGAAGTTTACCAGTCGCTTAAAACCGGTGTGATCGACGGTGCGGAAAATAACTATCCGTCTTATGACAGCTCGGGCCATTTCGAAGCGGCGAAATACTATTCCGTGACCCAGCACCTGATCCTTCCGGAATGCCTGTGCGTCAACAAGGCGCTGTATGACGGTCTGTCGGATGACGAAAAGAAAATCCTTCAGGAAGCAGCCGATGAGTCGGTCAAGGTTCAGCGCGCTGCCTGGGCGGAACGTGCAGAACAGTCCAAAGAGAAAGTTGTTGCTGCCGGTATCGAAGTGAACGAAATCGCTGACAAGGCCGCGTTCCAAGATGCGATGAAGCCTGTCTATGACAACTTCATCAAAGCCAACCCGGATCTGGCCGGTCTGGTCAAGGCGATCCAGGACGCCCAGAAATAATTGATCAAGCCATGGAAGGGCGGCGACATTCTCGCCGCCCTTCTTTACGCTTGTATCCAGTCTTTTTCGTTAATCCATTTCTGGCGGCGTGCGAATGTTTTCTCAACTCACCGGGATGCTTGACCGTTTGGGTGGCAGACTTGCCAAAATCCTTAATCTGATCGGCGGAATTGCGCTGGTGGCGCTTATTCCCGCTTTTGCCTGGCTGGTTTTCGGGCGCTATGTGCTCAATGAAACCCCTACCTGGGTCGAGCAGCTTTCTCTGATCCTGATCGTTCTGATCACCTTTCCGGTTGCTGCCGCCTGTATTCGCGACAACAGCCATCTTTCGGTATCGTTTTTCCGCGATGCATTGCCGCCCAAGGCGGCGGCGGTCATGGCACTGATCAGCTATGCCGCAATGGTGGTGTTTGGTTATTACATGTTTATCGGCGGGTATGATCTTGTTGTCTTTAACTGGGCCAAGAAAATGCCGATCATTCACATCCCCGATGGCATGCGGTCGATCCCGATGATGGTTTGCGGGGCAGGCATCGCTTTTTACAGCGTTGTCCATATCCTTAAAATCCTCAGTGGCTGGAACACCATCGCACAAAGCCGTTTTTACAGTGACGAATTGCTTGATAAGGACACCGAATAAATGGGCATGACCATTCTTTTGGGCCTGTTTGCCATTGGCATTGTCATTGGTATGCCCGTTGCCCTTGCACTTGGCGTTGCTGCCCTTGCGACTTTCTTCTTCGAAGGTCTGCCAACCCTGATCGCATTTCAGCGCATCGGTTCGGGGATCAGTGCCTTTTCGCTTCTGGCCATTCCGTTCTTTATCTTTGCCGGTGAACTGATGCTGCATGGCGGGATCGCCAACCGGCTGGTGCAGTTCGCAACCGCCCTTGTCGGCAGCCGCCGTGGCGGACTTGGCATTGTAAACGTATTTTCATCGATGCTGTTTGGCGGCATTTCCGGGTCTGCTGTTGCCGATACCTCCGCGCTTGGCTCGATCCTTATTCCGGTGATGAAAAAGGAAGGCTACCGTGCGGATTATGCGGTCAACGTCACGGTGACCTCGTCGATTGCGGGTATCATGATCCCGCCCAGCCATAACATGATCCTGTATGCTGTCGCGGCCGGCGGCGGGATTTCGATTTCCAAGCTGTTCATGGCCGGTCTGGTGCCGGGTATCATCATGTGTCTGTTGCTTGGGCTTGCCACGTGGCTGGTAGCGATAAAACACGGTTACCCGTCGGTTCCGTTTCCGGGATGGCGCGTTGTCGGGGTTACGGCCATTCGTGCCATCCCCGGATTTTTCACGGCGGTCATTATCGTCGGCGGCGTTCTGAGCGGTATCTTTACCGTGACAGAATCCGGTGCGATTGGCGTGGCTTATGCGTTGATCATTACCGGGATTGTTTATCGTGAACTCAATTGGGCGGGCTTTGTTGCTGCGGTCAAGCAATCGGCTAAAACGACGGCTCTTGTCATGTTGCTGGTCGGGTGTGCATCGGCCTATGGCTATATGCTGGCCTTCTATCAGGTGCCCGATGCACTGGCCCATGCGATTACATCGATCACCGATAATCCGATCATGGTTCTGTTGCTGATCAATCTTATGTTGCTGGTGGCGGGCATGATCATGGATATGGCGGCATTGATCCTGATCTGTACGCCGATCTTCCTGCCGCTGGCGACCCAATTTGGCATGGATCCGATCCAGTTTGGCATGGTTTTGATGATGAATTTGGGCCTTGGCCTTTGTACGCCGCCGGTGGGTTCCTGCCTGTTTGTCGGTTGTGCGATTGGCGGGGTGAAGATTGAAAAGGCCGTCATGACGATCTGGCCGTTTTATCTGGCGATCCTGACGGCGCTTATGCTGACAACCTATGTGCCTGCGATTTCGCTGACGTTGCCGAACCTTGTGTTTGGTGGTGGCTGATCGCGGGGCAAGATGACTTCAAAGAGGAAGACAATGAAACGTTTGCTGATTACCGGTGCTGCTGGCAACCTTGGGAAAATCCTGCGTGAGGGGCTGAAAGGCTATGCCGATGTGCTGCGCCTTTCGGATATCGCGCCGATGGATCCGGCTGGTCCGGGCGAGGAAGTCGTGCCGTGCGATCTTTCGGATCGTTCGGCTGTCCATGAATTGACCAAGGATTGCGACGGGATCATTCATCTGGGCGGGATTTCGGTCGAAGCCGCATTTGATGACCTGCTGCAGGCCAATTTCCTTGGCACCTATAACCTGTATGAAGGTGCCCGCAAAAACGGCAAGCCACGCATCCTGTTTGCCAGTTCGAACCACGCCATCGGGTTCCACAAGCGCACGACCAAGCTTGATGACAAATCCGAACTGCGCCCTGACAGTCTGTATGGCGTCACCAAATGCTACGGCGAGGCCTTGGCGAGTTACTATTTCGACAAGTTCGATGTTGAAACCGTCTCGCTTCGTATCGGATCATGTTTTGAAAAGCCGCGCGATCGCCGGATGTTGTCGACCTGGATGAGCCCGCGTGACTTCATTTCCCTGATGAAGGCAGTGTTTGATGCACCGATGACCGGCCATCTGGTGATGTATGGGGTTTCGAACAACCGCACCAAATGGTGGAGCAACGACCATGCCGAACTGATCGGCTGGCAGCCGCTGGATAGTTCCGAGATCTTCCGCGCAGAAATCGAGGCAGCCTTCCCGGTCGAAGACCGTCACGACCCGGCTGTGATCTATCAGGGTGGTGGTTTTGCTGCCAAAGGCCACTTTGAAGACTGATCAAATCACCGCTCACTTTAAAGTCAAAGGTCTGCGCAAGCGGGCCTTTTGCTTTTGGGATTGACCCTGAAACCGTGCGCTGTATAAGCATTGATGAAAATGATAACCGTTATCATTATTGATTGAGCCGGTGAGAGACATGACGGTCAGGGACCGTTTCTGGGATGGGATATATCAACAATACCACGGGCGCCTGTTGCGTCAGGTGCAGAAATATCTGCCCGCTGGCGAGGAAAGCCATGATGTGTTGCAAGACCTTTATATCCAACTTCGCAAACGTGGCGTCGACCCGCGCGACGTTGACAATCCGCCTGCCTATCTGATGCGAATGGCAACCAATCTGGCGATTGATACGCTGCGCCGTCGCAATCGAAATCCGCTTGATTTTACCGATCCCGCCGATCTTGCCGATATACCCGATGCAATCGGGGATAGTGTGACACCAGAACAAATAAGTGCAGACCGGCAACGTATCGCTATTGTCGGTCGGGCGATTGATGGATTGCCGCCGCGCTGCCGGGATGCTTTCCTGCTGTGCAAGCGCGACCATCTCAGTCCGGCGGAGGCCGCAGAAGCCCTTGGCATCAGTCGCAATATGGTCGAAAAACACTTGCGTCATGCCCTTAAACATTGTCGAACGGTGCTGGCGCGATATGAAAACTGAATATCCTCTTTGTGCTTTGCCATTCGTCTTTTACATATCAAGCTATTCGATCAATTGCCGGATCCCGCCATTGCCATGACAGAGTTTCGCTATCCCGACGACTGCCAAAGCAATGAAGACATTGCCGATTTTTGGGCAATCCGACTTGACCAGGGGGATCTGGATCGATGTGAGCAGACGGCTTTTGAGAACTGGCAGGCTGAAAATTCAGGCAATGTGCGGCTTTTGATGCGGGCACGCCAGACATGGCGCAGCATGGAAATAGCCGTAACGGATAGTCCGCGACCAGTGCAGGAAAACACTGAAAGACAACCCGTCGATCTTGACGGCATCCGCGCCGATCTTGAACGTCTTGGCGCACTTGAAGGCGGGCAGGGGCGATTGCCGGGAATGCGATCCGGCAAACGCCGGTTTCGGCCGAAGCTGGCGGCAGCTATCGGATTGGTCCTCGTTGGTCTGTTTGTGCTGGGCGGGCTTCGTCGCGATCCGGATCTGATCGCAGCCAACGATGCCAGTGCGGTCCGCGAAATTCACGAACTGACAGATGGTTCACGGGTCTGGATGGAACCGGGAACACGGCTTGCGGTCAAATATGATGATACCGGGCGCGATATTACGGTTCTTGAAGGTGGCATTTATATTGAAGTTGCTCCTGACAAATCCCGGCCTTTGCGGGTTCGTCTGAATGATATTACCGCCCAGGCCGTCGGCACCGCCTTTGTGGCTTCGAAATGGGGGGGGCTCGCCCGGGTGGAAGTCAGCGAAGGTTTGGTCGATCTGCGCCAGAGTGACGGCAACATACGTTTGGCAAAGCTTTCCGCCGGGCGTGCCGCGTGGCAGTTGCCAACGGGTGACATGCGTTATGGTACGCGCGATGTGGATCGCATTGCCGGATGGCGGAATGGTCGCTGGATGGTTA
This sequence comes from Thalassospira permensis NBRC 106175, assembly GCF_000714555.1. Lineage (NCBI taxonomy): Bacteria > Pseudomonadati > Pseudomonadota > Alphaproteobacteria > Rhodospirillales > Thalassospiraceae > Thalassospira > Thalassospira permensis. Next base: position 25,524 of record NZ_AUNC01000010.1, read on the forward strand.
ACGAGATGTCGCTTGAGGAATTGATCGCACGGATTTCGCCGCTTTTGCCGGGGCAGAACTTTATCCTTGATCCGCGTATGGGCGATATTTTCGTTACCGGAAATTTCGATCTGGCAAAACCCGACAGTGCGATGAATGCTCTGATGGCAGCCTATGACCTTGAAAATAAGGCCTATCCGGGTGGTTTTCATCTGATTTCAAAAAAATAAACAAAATGACCTCCTCATTCCCGCGAGCCATTCGTCATGAGGGTAATAGTGATTTGCATTATTATCTTTCAGATATGGGGGAATGATCTTGAAAAACGAACGAAGCGCGATGATGCGCCTGCTTGGAACAAGCGCACTTGTGTCTGTCCTGATGATCTGCAGTACCGGAATGGTGCAGGCACAGGACGCTAATACGGTCCATACAATCCGCATTGAAACGCAAGATCTTCGCGCGGCACTTGATCAACTGGCGACCGAGTTTGCTTTGCAGCTGATTGTACAGGGCGATCTTGCAGGGGTGGTTGCAACGCCGTTTGCAGGGGATGTAACCGCGACGGAAGCATTGCGAACCCTGCTGGCAGGTAGTGGGTATGATTTTGAGTTTATCGGGGCTGACAGCGTAAAAATCATTCCGGCGGCAAAGTCGGATAGTGGCGAGATCATCCTGCAGGATATTGTGGTTTCGGCAAGTCGTTCGAAACGCTCAATAAAAAGCATGTCTCCGTCAGTGGTGGTAATTGGCCGCGACCAGATTGAGGCGCAGCTCGCAAAGTCCAACAGTCTTTCGACCCTTTTGCGGGATGCTGTTCCCGGCTTTATGTTCGATGCGCAAACCCTGACCAGCAGCACGGAAACTTTTCGAGGGCGCGACATACAGGTGCTTGTTGACGGGATTGGTCGCAATACGCCGCTACGTAATTCCAGCCGCATTCTGTCAATGATTGATCCGGAACTGATCGAAAGCATCGAAGTTATTCCGGGTTCAAGCGCCCTGAACGGAGAGGGTGCAACCGGGGCGACGGTCAATATCGTAACCAAGACCGGGACACCGGGGGAGAACATCTTTGTTGTCGATACCCATGTAAAAGCATTCACTCAGGATATCGGTGACAGCCTTGCGCCGTCGCTTACTCTTTCCGGCAGCGGTGGCGTGGGGAAATTCGACTATGCTGCAAGTGTTACCGGATCAACATCCGAAAACCAGTATAGCGGCTATGGGAAACAAATGCCGTCCGACCCGATGATGGGGCAGGGTAGTTTTGACAATGCCGAGAATCTGAACCTGTTTGGCAAGCTCGGCTATGGTTTTCTTGAAGGACACCGGGTTTCGCTTTCGACCGAAATCGTCCGGTTCAGTCAGAAGCCGGATTACTATCCCGACGTGCGGGCCAATCCTGCGGCAGTGAATTTTTTGGCCCCATATGACGGGCAGCCGCTTGAGGAAGAAAGCGAATATTTGACTGCTGGATACGAGTTTGATCTGGGGGCTTTGGGCCGTGGCGATCTTAAACTGTTTTACAATGACACCTACAAGCAGGCGTCGCGGGCACAGTATGATGCGACCTACAATTTTGCGCTGGTCGCATTACCGGGCAGCCCCGCTGTTGAGGATCCGCTGGGACAGTCGGTTATTGATGGGCAGAAATATGGGGTCAAACTTTCAACCGATACCGGAATTGACGATTTGTATGACGGACTGACACTTAGCTGGGGCGGGGATCTGACATTTGATGAGATCAAGTATCGCACCGTTAGTGGACGCGACATCGGCGCACCAATGGATCAGGACGGCAAAGCGGTTTTTGCCCAATTAAGTGCGCCGATCACGCGTTTTGTCGATGTTTCTGGCGGCGTTCGTTATGAGATATATGATCTGATGGTCGATGATTTCCTGCGGCCTAACTATATGCGCTATGTCGGTGGCGTCGCGACTGCCTTTTTCCCTGCAGCACAATTTACCGGCGGCAGCACGACCTATGATGCCGTTACCTATAACGCATCTGCGGTGGTTCACTGGACCGATCAGTTTGATACATCACTGAGCTATAGCGAAGGTTTTGCCGTTCCCGATGTTGGTGCCTACACCCGTCGTGCCGGGACCCAAGGGGTACCACTGAATTTCTCGCAGATCGATGTCGAAGCATCCAAGGTCAAGACATATGAACTTGCCGCAAGTTATGACGCGCGTAATTTCCGGACGTCTGGGGCGGTATATATGAGCACCAACGAACACGGTAACAATTTTGACCCTGCGACCAATGCGCTCAGTCAGGAAAAAGAACGCATCATCGGTGCGGAGCTGAGTGCAGAATATGATCTGACCGAAAATACCTATGTCGGGGCTTTGGCGTCTTATGTTGAAGGAAAATATGACAAAGATAAAGACGGCGATCTGGAAAGCTGGCTGCCCAACAACCGCATTCCATCGCCCTTCCGGTTCACGGGCTATGTCGACAGTTATGTCTGGGATGATCTGAATGTTCGGTTTGATGGCACATATACCGCCCAACGTAACCGTATCAAAGACGAGACAATCAAACCAAGTCTGGTTTTCAACCTGTCTGCGAATTACCCGGTGATGGGCGGAACGGCGCGGCTTGGGATCGAGAATATTCTTGATGCCAGCTATGAAAACCCGGCAGCAACCGCCCTTCGCGGATATTCCATTGCCGGACTTGGCCGGACGATCCTGATCGGATTCCGTCGGGAATTCTGATCTGGCGGTATATAGCAGCATAGCAACCCGGCGGGGCATCCCGCCGGGTGTTTCGGTGTTCAGGAGACGGAATGTTTACAAGTTCGGAACCGCGTCACGGGATTGTCCTGTTTGAAATGAAAGATGCCCAAAGCGAAGCGGACGGGGCTGCCTATATCACCGCCCTTCATGCGCTTTCGGTCCGAACACAACCGGTGCTTCTGATCATGACGGTTCAGGGCCATACTGATCAGGATCACGAAACCCGCAAACAGGCCGCCCTTTGGTTTAAGCAAAATCGTGACAGGTTATCGGCGTTTCTGTATGGCGTGATCCGGGTCGATGACCACGACCACGAAGGTCATGCAGAAGAATTGGAGAGCAGCAACTTTGCAAAGATGCTGCCATTTCCGATTAAACATGCTGATAGCCTTGAAAAGGCTTATGCGATGGCTGAGAACTGGCCAAAGCGCTAGCGTTTTCGGATTGCCAGAAACAGGAAATAGGCCGTCCCAATCAGTGCCGCGATCAGGCCGGTTGGCAGTTGTTGCGGATAAAGCAGGTTTCTGGCCATCCATTCGGCCACCATCATTACATTCGCCCCGATGAGAACCGCACCAAGCAAATGGCCGCCTGCAAGCCGATACCCGGCAATATGCGCCAAATGCGGTGCCATCAGTCCGACAAAACTAAGCGGCCCGACAAGCAGGGTGGCACTGGCGGCAAGGATGGCAGCAATCAGCATGATGAAGAACTGAAAGCCTGAAATGCCAAGGCCTAGCGAGGTGGCCTGATCATTGCCAAATGATGCCAGTTCAAGCGGACGACGGACCGCAATCACCACAATCAGCAAGGCCACAGTAACCCCCGCTACGATGAGGACTTCGTCCATGCGGGTAAAATATGTGGTGCCAGCCAGCCATGAAATCAGCATTGAGGTCTGTGTGCCGCTGCGGGTCAGAGCAATCCGTACAATGGCACCCAAAATGGCGGTTAAAGCAAGGCCGTTGAGTAATAGGTAATGCGGGGCGTGGGTGAATTTTCGGCATAGAAGTAATAAAATGATCAGCGAAATGATCCCGCCGACCGCCCCGACAAACATCAGATCGGCGCGTTGCCCGAAGCCAAAGAAGACAAGGGCGATGATCATGGCAAGTGCTGTAGCAGAACTGACGCCCGTAATTTCAGGGCTGGCCAAAGGATTGCGACCAACGCGTTGAATTAACGTGCCTGAAACCGCCAGTGCCGCACCACAAATGACCGCGGCAAAGGTCCGTTCGGAACGCTGGAGGAGGATGTCGTTGAAGCTTTCACCGCCGGTCAGAAGCACAAAATCATGGCCGTTAAACGATACAAACAAAGATAAGCCGAGGCCTGTAACCAACCCTAATACCAGTACCAGGCTCAGCACATTTTTCGAGACAATCTGCTGATCGGGGTGGTGGTCCTCGCTTTGCTGGCCGGGCATGATCCGTGCCTTGCGCAGGATCAGAATGATGAAGGGGGCACCGATCAATGCGGTGGCCGCACCCGTCGGAACGATGTCACCGCCAAGCCCGTTCATCTGCCGGACAAGGAAGTCGATGCACAGCAATGCAAAGCCCCCGGTCAACAGCGAATAGATCATCAGATCGCGCGAACGCGTCAGACCGGCAATGCGCAGGGCGGCTGGAACCGCCAGACCGATAAAACCGATCAATCCGGCGGCCGAAATGACCGATGCGGTAATGAAGACGGCAAAGCCCAGAATCAGCAGTCGCAGGATGGTTACACGCGCACCAAGCGAGCTTGCGGTGTCGTCACCAAGGGCAAGAAGATCAAGCGGGCGTGACAGCAACAGCACAACCGCAACACCAACCAGCAGGCGGGGCAAAACAAACTGCGTTGAGTCCCAGCCATTTTGCGCGAGGTCTCCTGCCCCCCACATGAAGACCGATTGCAGATATTGTTCGTTAAACAGCAAGAAAATCTGCGTACCCGATTGGAGCATCAGATTGATGATCATCCCGGCCAGGATCAGCCACAGTGTCGCATTGGCGCGCCGCGATGCAATCAGATAAACCGCGCCAAGGGCGATCATGCCACCGGCAAGGGCAGCGGCTTCTTTGAACGGGGCCAAGGCCGCAGGGGCCAGAAGCAGAAATACCGTCAAGGCAAATTCAACACCGGCACCAACCCCAAGGGTGGTCGGCGATGCCAAAGGGTTGCGCAATACCGTCTGGATCGCCGCCCCAGCCAAGGCCAGACCGGCCCCGCAGATAAAGGCCATTGTGATACGGGGCAGGGTGCTGAAATGAAACAGGATTTGGTCGAAATCGGTTTCGTCGGGATGAAACAGCGCATTCATCCCGGCGCCGTTTTGCAGGAACGGCCAAAGGTCGTTGATCAGGATGGCAACGGAACAGATCGCAAGGACAAGGCACAGGATCGCCGGGCCGCGATGGAAAAAGCGGTTCATGTCACTATTGATGGCGCGTGTCATTGCAGGGTTCGCTTCACGGGACTTTTGGCCGCTCATTTAACCGGGCCGCTTTCCATACTTTCGGCAAGAAGCCGGGCAAAGCGCAAGGCCGATGGCATGCCGCCATAGGCCCATACGACGGGCAATTCATAGACCCGGTCATTCTTAACGAAATCAAGGATGTTCCAGACCGGGGATGCCCAGACTTTTTCACGGATCACGTCGGGCACCGGGTTCAGATACACCAGTGTATCCCGGGCGCGGGGCCCAAGAATCTCGACGCCACCCTTGGCAAAGCCCCAATTATTGACTGGCCCCTGATAGGCCCGCGGCAGGTCCATTTTTGCAAGTACCGTGCCGGGCAGAGATGATTTGCCATAAAGTCCGATATGACTTTCGGAGACGAACTGGGTAATGGCAAGGGCGCGACCCGGCGGCATGGCGGCCCGGACACGATTGCCATATTCAGCGAATTTGACATCGGCATCGTCAAGCCATGCTTTGGCTTCGGCTTGACGATCGGTTGCCTTGGCGAGGGTTTCGAGAAGTTTTTGCGCCTCGGGCAGGGCATCGCGATTGTTGTTATAGACCGACAATACGATGGTTGGGGCGATGGCATTGAAACTGTCATATGCCATTTCAAGGTTCTTGCTGATCACGATCAGGTCGGGCTTGGCTGCGCGCAGGGCTTCCATATTGGGGGCGGCGCGCTGGCCAATATCGGTGAAGTTCTCGGGAAGGTCCGGCTTGGCAACCCAGTCAAGGTAATCGTCGGGATCGGCAATTGCGACCGGGTCCAACCCCAGTGCAATGACGGTTTCGGTTGTCGCCCAATTGGTCACGGCAATGCGTTTAGCCGGGGCATCAAGCTTCAGGGTGCCGTGCTCATGTTCAATGGTGATCGGATCGGCATGGGCCATTTGTGGCGTAAGTGGTGCGGTTAAACCGGCGATCACGAAGAGGCGAAGAAACAGGTGTCTGATCATATCGGTCTACGATCCCTGTGCGGTGGTCTTGGTCACGGCATCAGCGAGCTGTTCGGCAAAACGTGCTGCCGACAAAAGCCCGCCAAATGTCCAGCTTGCAGGGACTTCATAGACGGTGTTTTGCCGGTTGAACGGTAGTGCCTTCCAGACCGGAGAAGCAAAAAGTTTGGCCTTTACCGGATCGGGGGTGGGTTCGATATAGGCGACATGAGCCGGGCCGAGTTTGGCAAGATCGCCAATTTCGCCATTGCTGAAGCCCCAGCCATTAAGCGGGCCGGTCCATGCATTGGCAAATTCCATCCGCGCCAGTGTCGATCCGAAAAGCGATGTAGTGCCGTGAATGCGGAAATGGGCGCCATCAAGGATGCGTACGACCGAGAATTTGGCATCATCACCAACGGCCTTACGGATGCGGTCGGCGGCGGCGGCGATCCGTTGATTGGCCGACGCGATGATTTCCTCGGCCTTGTCGCTGCGCCCGGTCAGTTTACCGATATTGCGCGTGAGCTCCTCGGCCTTTTCAAGGGCGGACTGATCGCTGTTATAGATCGAATAGGCCATGGTTGGGGCAAGAGCAGATAGCTTGTCATAGGCCATGGCGACTTCGTTACTGATCAGGATGACGTCGGGGCGACTATCGCGCAGAACTTCGAGGTTAGGAGATCTGCGTTCGCCAAGATCGGCAAATTCAGCGGGTAGGGCAGGTTCGACGACCCATGCGCGATATCCGTCGGCCTCCGGGATGGCGACCGGATCAAGACCAAGGGCCAGAACCGTTTCCGTCAGTGACCAGTTCGATACGGCAATCCGGGTCGGGGGTGTTGCGAAATTTACCGTTCCCATTTCATGGCGATAGGTTTCAGCCAATGCGATTGTCGGGGCGATGGTCGGTGCAAGGATGCCGGTTGCAATCATGCAGGAACAGGCAATTGAAGCGATCAGACGGTTTCGCATGGTCAGGGTCCTAGGCTATGTAACTGACATAATGAGTGGATTCCGGCAAGCGGATCACACCTATTTCGGTTTGGAAAATATTGCGAAGCGTATCTGCCTGCATGAAGTCGGCTGCTGTGCCCTGCCAGCATGTTTGGCCGCCGCGAAGTGCGAGGATATGATCGGCAAACCGCCCGACCATGTCGATATCGTGCAGAACGGCAATCACGGTAAGGCCGATTTCGGATTTAAGATTGGCGACAAGTTGCAGGATGTCGCGTTGATGACCGACATCAAGGGCGGATGTCGGTTCATCAAGCAACAGAACCGGGGCATCCTGGGCAAGCAGCATGGCGAGCCAGACACGTTGGCGTTCCCCACCCGAAAGACTTGCGACAAAGCGGTCGGCAAATTCGGTGACGTGGGTCATTTCCATAGCACGGTCGATTTTTTCGTGATCTTCCGCGCGATATCGGCCAAAGGCACCGCGCCACGGATATCGGCCAAAGGCAACCAGTTCGCGGACACTGAGATGGGCTGGGACAATCGGGCTTTGCGGCAGATAGGCGACCTTGCGGGCGAAATCGCGCGTGCTGTGAGTATCTAGAATCCGGGTATCGAGCGTGATCTGGCCGGATGCCGGTTTATTTTTGCGGGCGAGCAATTTCAAAAGCGTACTTTTGCCCGATCCGTTATGTCCGACAATCGCGCTGAATTCGCCTGTCGGGAAGCACACCGATATATCGCCAAGCAGCGTTTTCGGGTTCTTGCCTTCGCTTTGGAAGGAGATATTTTTCAGATCGAACATTGGGCGGAAACTCGCAAGAAGTCGGTGCCGGTGCAAAATCGCGGATCGCATCCGGCAAAGCAGGCTGCATGAATATGAGAATGCCTATCAATAACCTGATGGAAATGCAACCGAGTTGCGATTGCGTTTGGCGGTTTAAGTCAATCATCATACAAAATGACTTTTCAGTTTCTCCCTTTCGCGATAGCAATAGACATAATGATTTCCCTGCGCCGGATCGTGGCTTGATGGCCGACTGGTTTGCATTAAAGGGACAGGTTAAAACGGGGAAAACCCGCCAGAATATCAGGGAGATATTATGTCCAAAGTTAAAACGGTTCTGCCAAATCTGCGCTGTACGCTGGGCGAAGGACCGCATTGGGATGTCGAGGATGGTGTCCTTTATTGGGTCGACATTGTCGGTAAAACCGCATTCGCCTTGCGCCCGAGCGATGGCGGATCGCGCAGCTGGACTTTCAATCAGCCAGTATCGGCCATCGTACCACGCACGATTGGCGGGCTGTTGGTGGCCTTGGCCGACGGTTTGGCGTTTCTGGATGCCGAAAGTGGACAGACCACGCCGTTTGTTGCCCCAGATGCAGATCACCCCGGCAATCGGTCGAACGAGGCGCGTGTCGATCCGGCAGGGCGGTTCTGGCACGGGAGCATGCAAAACAATATTGGCCCGAATGGCGAAGACCTGCCCGTGACGGTATCGACGGGAACTTTGAACCGGGTCGAGCCGAATGGCGATATCAAACGCTTTGTTGCTGATATCGGGATTTCCAATACGTTGCTGTGGTCGGCCAATGGCACAAAGATGTTCTTTGGCGACACGATCAGGAACACGCTTGATGTCTATGATTTCGATATGGCGACCGGTGTGCCTTCAAACCCGAAACTGTTCTTTGGCCCGCACGCGCGCGGGAATATGGATGGATCGGCAATGGATGCGGATGGCTATATCTGGAACGCGCGTTGGGGGGGGAGTTGCCTGATCCGGTTTGCACCCGATGGATCGGTGGATCGTATAGTCGAATTGCCGGTGACCCAGCCGACCAGTTGTGTTTTTGGTGGCCCGGATCTCAAGACGCTTTATATCACGTCAGCATCCGTCGGGCTGGACGGCAATGGCAACGATCTTGAAGGTGCTTTGTTGTCGATTGAAACCGATGTGGCGGGGCAGGTTTGCACCCGCTTTGCCGGTTAGGCAGGTACTGGGTTCCATGGTGTCAGGCGGTTTTGCCGCCTGAGTGCCGTGATGAAATAACATAACTTTAATCAGTAATTTTGCCGCTTTTTGGCCTTGGTTTTCTTGTTGTTTGCGTTCACGATTAGGGGTGGGGGACTACACCCGATAAAAACACGAGCAAACTGAGGCCATAATGAAACTCTCTTCATGGATTTGGGGAAGGTTGCAGGCGGTATTGATGATCGGGCTTTTGGCCCTGGTCACGGGCTGTACCGGACTACAATCCAATCAGGACCGGGTTACCGGCACCGTCGTTTTCCGCGAAAGGATTGCGCTGGCACCAAACAGTGCGAACCTTGTCGTGCGACTTCTTGATGTATCAAAAGCCGATGCGCCGTCGATGGAAATTGCATCCATCACCCATCCGGTGACCAATCCGCCGATGGTATTTATCCTGCCCTATGACGCCAAACAGATTGATCCACGCCATCGATATGTGATCGAGGCAAAGATCGAGACCAAGAATGGCGATCTTCTGTTTCGCAATGATCAGGCATATCCCGTGCTGACCAATGATGCGCCCGATGATGTCTCGGTTCTGGTCAAGCGGGTCGGACCGGAATCCGCCGCCGCCGCACGGAATGGTGGTAGCTCCGATGTTGATCGCGATGTAGCGGCCATCAAGGCGCAATTGCCCGATCTGCGCGTGATCCCGGGCAGTTATAGCGCCGGGGACAGCAAGGCGACATTCAAGGCCTATGTCACGACAGACGGTGAGCCGGTCTATGTCGAGGAACATCGTGACCTTGGCGATTATGGCAGTTCGGACATCAAATTCTATTACCGTAATGGCACATTGCTGCGCTTCACCGAAGATGCCAAGCGTATCAATTTTGGTGGCAGCAGCGATGGCGAGACATTGAACTTTACCCTGAATCTTGATTTTGCGATGGGACGGTTTGCCGGGGGATCAAAAACCGTCAATGGCACGCCGGGTACCCCGGATGAACATGAAGTCAGCGGTGCGATGGCACAAAGCAAGGTCGCATTAAGCCGGATCGAAGCCGCCCTGGTCGAGGCGGCAATGGCCCCGGTTACCGGACGCCAGACCTTTGTCTGCGAGGATAAAAGCCGGTTCTTTGCAACATTTGAAGGCCGCAAGGACGAGGCGGTCGTGGAATTCCTTGGCCGGGAACCCCTGATTCTGAACATCAAGCGGACCGGGTCGGGATACGAATATGCCAACGAGATATATTCAATTCGTGGCAAAGGGCAGGAAGCGATCTGGACCGGGCCGAGTGGTTCGACCAAATGTGCGGTTTCGGCCGAAATTACCGGGCTTGCACTTGCCCCCGGCGATTTCCCGGTCGTCGATATCGAGGAACTTGAAAAGCCCGACAATCCGGAATGGACACGTTTGATCAACGAACTGATGCCAGCAATCAATTCCTGCCTTGCCGTATCAAGCGGTGATCTGACATCGGTTCTGAAAGCCTGGCCGTTGAACCATGGCATGGTCGGCGTTCGCACGATCAATAATAATGGCGGGCGCTATGACTGTCTTGCGCCAACAGATGGACTTGGCGAGGTTCATACCGAACTGGTCGAGGCCAATACCAACCGTCTGCCAGGCGAGGGAACCGTGCGCTTTACTCCGGCAAGCGGTGCCTATCCCGGCGGCGAATGTTTCAGCCATCAGCGGCTTGAACATAACGGTATCTTTATCGGCTGGCTGTCGCGCAACAACTGCACTAGTTGATGATCGAAAAGCCCGCAACAGAGAAGCCCCGCAGCATCGGCTGCGGGGCTTTTTTATCAGATTAAGGTCGGTTTTATCAATGTGCCATCTTAATGTGTCATCTGGCCAGTGGCCCGAAGGATGCCCGTGGAACCTGAAAGGGCATCGCCATTGCCAAGATTGATGCCAAGGAACCGGTGGCGATCAAAATGTCCGGGCATCAGAAGCCCGTTGGCAGGGGCCGCATGGAAGCCGAAGCGCGCGTAATAATCCGGGTCGCCGACCAGCAGAACTGACTGGTGCCCGGCTGACTGTGCAGCATTGAGCGCCGCATACATCAAACCCGCACCAACGCCCGAGCCGTTATAGGCCTTTTCAACCGCAAGCGGCCCCAGCAACAGCGAAGATCCGCTGTCACCGGCTTTGACATTCCACAACCGGACAGTTCCGATCATGTGTTTGCCATCAAAGGCGACAAACGCCAGACCGTCAGCCGGAAGGCGGCCACGACGCAGCAATTCAGACGATTTCTGAAAGCGCGCCGGACCCATGACGCGATCAAGCAGCTTTTCACGTTCAACGTGCGAAAGGCTGTTTTCGCGATCAATCACGATCATTGATGCGATCCCTAGATCACATAGGCGGTCAGCGGTGCGAAACCGTTGAACGCCACCGAGGCATAAGTGGTGGTATAAGCACCGGTTGCTTCGATCAGAACCTCGTCACCGATTGTCAGTGCAACCGGCAGGTCGTAGGGTTTCTTTTCGTAGAGTACGTCGGCCGAATCACAGGTCGGACCTGCAAGAACGCACGGTGCAACATCGCCGCCGTCATGGATCGTGGTGATCGGATAACGGATTGCCTCGTCCATGGTTTCGGCAAGGCCGCCGAATTTACCGATATCAAGGTAAACCCAACGCACATCGTCATCGGCATGTTTGCGCGAAATCAGAACGACTTCAGCTTTGATCACGCCTGCATCGCCAACCATGCCACGGCCCGGTTCGATGATGGTTTCGGGCATGTGATTGCCGAAATGGTTGTGAAGCGCGTCGATGATTGCAGCACCGTATGCTTCGGTTGCCGGAACGTCGCGCAGATAACGGGTCGGGAAACCGCCGCCCATATTGACCATGCGAAGGACGATGCCCTTTTCGGCCAGGGTGCGGAAAATCGAAGAGGCTTCTGCAAGGGCGATGTTCCAAGCATCAAGATTGCACTGCTGCGATCCGACATGGAAGGAAACGCCATAGGCGTCCAGACCCATGTGATGGGCATGTTCGAGTACTTCAAGCGCCATGCTCGGCGCGCAACCGAATTTGCGCGACAGCGGCCATTCGGCACCTTCGCCGTCGGTCAGGATACGGCAGAACACACGCGAAGCTGGCGCAACACGGGCAATCTTTTCGACTTCTTCCACGCAATCAACGGCGAACAGACGAACACCCATTTCGTAGGCACGCGCAATGTCGCGTTCTTTCTTGATGGTGTTGCCAAACGAAATACGCTCTGGGCTCGCACCTGCGGCCATCGCCATTTCGATTTCGGGCACGGATGCAGTGTCGAAGTTGCTACCTAGATCGGCAAGCAGGCTGAGAACTTCCGGTGCCGGGTTTGCCTTGACCGCATAGAAAATGCGGGAATCCGGCAGGGCACGGGTGAAGGTTTCGTAGTTACGCTGAACCACGTCAAGGTCGACGACCAGGCACGGACCTTCCGGTCGGTTCTGGGCGAGAAAATCGATAATACGCTGCGTTGCCATTGGGGCGTTCTCCCATTCCACGATATGGCAGCTTGCGGTACCTGATGCGTTTAGGCGCGGTGGAGGCGCAGTAACGCGGACTACCGACAGGCTGATAAGCTCCGGTGCCTACCGGAACTTGCGAAACTTTTTGCCTCGCTATGGATGGGAGTTTCCCGTCCGCACGTAGGGCAATGATGGTGTGCCTCTTCAGTGTCGGTGGTATTTGGACAACCACCTGAGACCAAAAAAGCCCTACACCGTCGTTGCTTTAAGTAAGTCCTACAGGGTTCCATAAGCAGGACCACCACAGGCACGTGCGACTTTGGGCAAGTCGCGATGTACGCCTGTTAAACTCCACGTGCAAGTGAAATTTTATGGCGTTTTGTCATGGAACAACCGCAGAAACGTCGAACAAAGCATGTTGCTTCGCACAAAATGGCGCGAAAGGCCGGTTTTGGGATTGGCAAGAAGGTGATTTATCGGATTTCAACATGGGGCATTGCAATTTGTGCATATCCCGCAGCCTGCCCGAGATGTGATTGACCGCGTCCGATTACCAGAGTAGCGGTAAATAACAGGCGGCTATTGCGCGCCGAATTTAAACAGGATGACACGGATTGGACTGGCTGGTTGTTGCCGTATTTGGCGGAGTCTACATCGGCATGGCGCTGGGGCGTTGGCCGGGGCTTGCGATCAATCGCACGGGGATTGCGCTGATCGGGGCGCTGGTGCTTTTGTTAAGCGGCGCGGTTGATGGGGATGCGGCACTCGCATCGGTCGATTTCGCGACACTTTCGGTTTTGCTGACCCTGATGGTGTTGTCATCGCAATATGCCGCCAGCGGTTTCTTTGACTGGATCGGTAGCCGGATCACCCATCTTGATTTGACTCCGCGCGGGCTTCTGGCCGGGGTGATTGCAATTTGTGGCGGCCTGTCGGCGGTGATGACCAACGATGTTGTCGTCTGGGCGGTGACGCCGATCCTGATACAGGGGGTGATGGCACGCAGGCTTGATCCGCGTCCTTATGTGATTGCGGTGGCGTGTGCGGCCAATGCCGGATCGGCCGCGACATTGATCGGCAATCCGCAGAACCTGATGATTGCCGAATTCGGGCAGCTTGATTTTACCGCCTTCCTTTTGGCGTGCGGAGTGCCCGCCCTGATCGGGCTTTTAATTGTCTATGGCGTGATTGGCTTTGGGCCGATGACACGGGCCGCGTTTGATCCGGTGCCAAACGGCTCGGCGCTGGACGAAGGCACTGCGATCATCCTTGACCGGCTGATGCTGATCAAGGCGGTGGCGGCGACCCTTGCGGTAATTGCGATTTTTATCTTTGTCGAGGACCGCGCCCTTTGGTCACTGCTGATTGTGGCCGTGCTGTTGCTCAGCCGAAGGCTTGGCACTGATCAGGTGCTGGGCAGAGTCGACTGGCATTTGCTGGCCCTGTTTTGCGGGCTGTTCATCGTTACCGGGGCAATGGCCGGGGATGATGCTATTGCCGCGTTTTTCCGTGATGCTTTGTCCGGGCTTCGGATTGATAATCCGGCGGTGCTGGCAACCCTTTCGCTTGCGGGCAGTAACACGATTGGCAATGTGCCGTTGGTCATGATGTTGCTGTCGCTTGGCCCGGACTGGACGCCGGAGCTGTTGCATGGGCTTGCGGTTTTCAGCACATTGTCGGGCAACTTTTTAATTGTCGGTTCGGTTGCCAATATCATTGCGGTCGAACAGGCCCGTGCCGCCGGTATTACCATCGGCTTTGGCGATTATGCCCGCATCGGCATCCCGGTTACCCTGATCAGTCTTGCGTTTGCGTGGGGCTGGATCATGCTATTTGTTTGAATGGATTTATCATGACCAAGATTAAAATCACCGCTGGCCCTTTTACCTTTGACGGGGGGCTTGAAATCGACAAGGCGCCGCAAACCTGCAAGGCGTTCATGGATCGCATGCCGTTTGAAAGCAAAGCCGTCCATGTCCGATGGAGCGGCGAGGGCGTGTGGATGCCGCTTGGCGATTATCAGTTTGGTGTCGGTTACGAAAACCATACCAGTTTTCCGGCTCCGGGCCAGATCATCCTCTATCTCGGCGGGATCAGCGAAACCGAAATCCTGCTGGCCTATGGCGGTGTGCATTTTGCATCCAAGGTCGGCCAGCTTGCGGGCAACCATTTCATCACGGTCATCAGCAATTTTGAGGACCTTGAGAAGCTCGGCAAGATGACGCTTTGGGAAGGTGCTCAGCCGATCCGGTTTGAAATCGTGTGACCGAAGCTTAATCACTTGTGTAGGGTGGTCTTAAATGGAGCCTAAGCATAAACCCAAGCTCTTGGATTGTGATCCATCTAGCCAACCTGCTCAGTTTCCTACGCATAGACATCCTCCTGAACTTTGGGAACAGTTAGGTCGTGTGATTGCTTCATTCGGGTTTTTGGAAGAAAGACTTGGACATGCTATTTCCGCCATAACAGGAGCAAAGAAAGCTCCTGAAGAGCAAGCTGAAGAAGCGCTAGATAAATGGGAATTGACGTTAGCGAAGGCTTTGTATGATCCTTTAGGGAAACTAATCGTTGATTTTGAAAATGCAGTGCGTGCTCATCAAAATGTTCGGATTTTGATGATTGATGAGTTAATCGACGAGCTGAAGAAAGTTGCTGCCTACAGAAATCCACTATGCCACGGGTCTTGGAGAGCGCCGGATAGTAGAGGGCAGTCTGAAGTGTTTTATGTGGATCGAAAGCTGAGGAGATTTGAGACCGCAATTGATGTTGCACTTCTCACGGAGCTACAAAGCCACATAGCTCACCTTGCTTGTCACGTATTTAATTCTGTGATCACACTGGGGTGTGAACCTCTGGATGGCAAAACATCCGAAGAGACTTAATGATAGTGTGAAGCCGCACACTCGCTTATATGACCTGACTGATCTAGAAACCTTCTTATCTTTGGGGCAGTCGGGCGAGTGCGGACGTGTTCGAGACAATAAATCTTTGGATTCAGGATCATCAGCAACTGGTCTATACGCTGATCTTTACCTATTGCGTCAGCAAGGCCAGCATCCTGCCGGTTTTTGTCGGCATCTTTGTCGTCTCCGAAAGCCTTCTGATCGGTCCATCCATGGCTGCGATGATTTCCGGCGCATTTGTCGGAGACATGGTGCGCTTTTGGCTGGGCCGGAAATATGGCGATGCGATTGTCAGAAAACTTCCTGACTCGTTTTCAAAGTGGCTGGGCAAAACCATGCGCCTGTTCGAGCATTATGGTGTCGCCTATATCATGCTGTGTCGCTATCCCAACACCGTCCGCTCGATCAGTGTGTTTCCGGTCGGCATGAGTTCCATGTCATTCATGCGGTTCCTGCCTCTGAGCATCATCTCGATTCTGATCTGGATCGGAGCGTTCTTTGCGCTTGGATACGTCTTGGGCGAGGGGATGTCGGAACTTTTGGAACGCAATCTGACGCTGCTCAGTCCGATCCTGCTTGTTATGTTTCTTGCCTTGGGCTGGCTGGGCTTGCGCCGGATCGAAAAGCTGGAGCAACAGGCCGAAAAGGCCATCAGGTAGCCAAAAGAAAAACGGCAGCCTGATCAGACTGCCGTTTCTGTCTTCGGGCTTGGCGCGAGCTTATTCAGCCGCAATCGTTTTGCCGTCTTTTTCGAGCATCTCGCCCTGTTTGCGTTTGGCAAGAATTTCACGCGCCTTGGCGTAACTTTCATCGTGCCAGAAGATCAGGCAGCCATTACAGCCACGGCCGCAGCATCCCTTGGTGCCGACGCGCGGTGTTCTGAAAGAGCGTTCTTTCTGGCGGTCATCAAGGGCAGTCTGAAGCGCTTCGCGCTTGGCGTCATAGCGTTCTTCATTGCCTTTGCCCATTTCGATCTTGTGGCCTTCCTGATCAAGTTTCAGGCGTTGCCATTCGTCTTCGGACAGGGCCTTTTCCTTGCGCACGATGGTCATCGGCAGGATTTCGCGCTTCAGGAATTCCGGGTCTTCCTGTTCAAACAGGGAGAACGGCAGGCGGATGCGCGGATGGGTATTGGCATGCACCGCTTCGCCGACCTTACCGGTGGCAGCATCAATGAATTCATACATGCGGATGAAAATGGTCTGGCGCGAGCGCGGCGGGACGATTTCGATCACATCGCCGGGCAGCATGCGGTTTTTGACCGACATGATGAAGGCGTCGTCTTCGACTTCTTCGATCATTCCGGCAAACTCCCAATCGGACACATTGGTATTGCTGTCATAGCCATGTGCATAATTGGTCAGGCGGCCATCGTGGAATGCCAACGTATAGCCACGGTTCGGGATGGTCGCCAGTTCCTTCATATATTCTTCGGCTGACCAGTTTTCCGGGTCCTTGTACCAGTCATCAATCGCCATGCGATAGGCGCGCGCAACGAGGCCAGCGTAATAGGGGCTTTTGCCGCGGCCTTCGACCTTGAGGCTATCGACACCGATTTTCAGGTAATCTTCGAGCTTCGGCATGATGCAAAGATCGCGCGAATTCAGGATATAAGAACCACGTTCGTCTTCCTGAATTTCCATCAGTTCGCCCGGACGCATGTCTTCTTCAAGGAAGAAGTCAAACATTTCGAGGTTTTCTTCGGTCAGTTTGAGTTCCTTGACCGTGCCGTCCTTGAGCTTCATGTGGACTTTGTATTTCCAGCGGCACGAATTGGCGCAGGCACCCTGATTTGCACCGCGTTCGGCCATGAAGTTCGACAACAGGCAACGCCCGGAATAGGTCATGCACATCGAGCCATGCACGAAGGCCTCGATCTTGATGTCCTGGCATTTGGCGCGGATTTCGGTCAGTTCTTCGTAGGAAACCTCGCGGCCCAGAACGACCAGTTTGGCACCGATGCTTTGCCAGAATTTGACCGATTGCCAAGAACAGACATTGGCCTGTGTCGAAACATGCAGGTCAAGTTCCGGGGCATGTTCACGGACAAACATGAAAACACCGGGATCGGCAACGATCAGCCCGTCGGGGCGGACCTTGCGCACGGTGTCGACATATTCCGGCAGCTTGTCGATATCCTTGTTGTGCGAGAACAGGTTCAGCGTCAGGTAAACGCGAACGCCATGTTCATGGGCGAAGTCGATCCCTTCGACCACATCATCAAGCGACATCTGGCTTTTGACCCGAAGTGAGAGGTCCGGCGTGCCCATGTAAACCGCGTCAGCCCCATAAAGGACGGCGACTTTCAGTTTTTCGAGCGAGCCAGCGGGCATCAGCAATTCGGAACGGCGCGATTGATTACTCATCACTTGCGGGTCTTTTCTATTTTGTCGTCTGCGGGAAATCTTGTGCTGCGGCTTCTATCACAGCCTGCTGCCTGTGCCGATTAAAATCGCATATTTGCGCTATGTTGCATAGGAGCATTGCTGCGCAACAGCCATGTCCTTGCATTACGCAGTGTTGCTGTCACTCTCTATCAGACGACGGTGATGCAGACCCCTGCCTGTTCAAAGGCATCATTGATGTGGGGTGGTGGGATCATGTCGGTAACGAAATCACTGAAATCCGTGGTTTCGGCAATTCGCATGAAGGGATGAGCTTGGAATTTCGATTGATCCGCAATCAGGATGCTGTGCCGTGACGAGCGGATCGCTGCATTCTTGATCGCGACCTTTTGCCTGTCATGATCGAGCGGAGTGCCATTTTTGTCAAAGCCCGAACACCCGATCACGCAGTAATCAAAGGCAAAGCGTCGAATGGCTGCGGGGGCGTCGTTGCTGACCAAGGATCCGTCGCTGCCATATATCAGGCCACCGATAACGTGAATCTCCTGATGCGATTGCGCCGAGGCGATTGAAGCGCACAGCAAGCTGTTGGTCACCAGTCGCAGGTTACGATGTTTACCAAGGGCACGAGCAAGGGCTTCGACCGTGGTGCCGACATCAAGAAATACAGATGCCCCGTTCGGGATCATGCGTGCTGCGCGCTCTCCGATACGTTGTTTGGCTTCTGGCGAAAGGCGGTTTTTCTGTTCATGCCCCAGACGGACCATGCTGTTGGGTAGGCCTGCGCCGCCATGAAAACGTTGCAAAAATCCCTGTTTGCTGAGGTCGATGACATCGCGACGAATGGTTTGTGTCGACACGTCAAAAATGTCGGCCAAAGCTTCAAGAGTTGCAAATCCCTGATCACGGATGATGTGAAGGATTTCATTTTGTCTGGGGCTCAGATCGACTGGAATATCGTGCGTCGTCGGCGATGTCATTCTTCTGCCTTGTAATCTTTTCTGGTTTCGAATTGTAAATTAGTTTACATAACGGGCCAGTTTATTGCGATGGAAAAAGGATATTGCAACATGCAATTGCATATTGATACGGGAAACTCTGTCCTGCGCTGTGCGGGCAAAGTATTTGATCCTTGGGCACTTTGCTGGGAAGCTCAGGACGATGAGGTCGCCGGTTCGGTTGTGATATCCGAGGTGAACTTACAGGCGGTTACCCCACAAGAGGCTGTGCGTTGGTTGTTTCAGAATCAAAAAGTGCGCCAGGTTCCGGTTGCGGTCATTGGCGCAAAGATTGCTAGTGACGCTGAGTGCGCGGATGCCGAAGCGCTTGGGAAGGGGTTGGCTGAAATTGGCTATACCCTGCTGACTGGCGGGCGCACTGGTGTTATGGAAGCCGCGTCACGCGGGGCTTATGAAGCGGGGGGCATGGTCCTTGGTCTGTTGCCCGGTGATGAGTTCGAGACGGCAAATCCATATGTCACAATCCCGTTGGCAACCGGTATTGGTCCGACGCGTAATTCCGTTATTGCAAGGTCCGCACGGCTTTTGATTGCTGTGGGCGGTGGATATGGCACGATCACGGAAATGGCTTATGGACTGCATTATGATCGTCCTGTTTTCGCTCTTCCCAGTGCGCCGGTTGTGCCCGGCGTCGTGCGTTGCGAGGATGTCGATAGTGTTTTGTCAAAGATCGCCAGTGCATTTTTGGGGCTGGGTGTGAATTGACAGTCGCGGCGATTTTTGTGTTCACAAATGTCATTAAACTTACATTTGTGTAAATTTTCAGACTCGCATAGCTTGGCCCTCGGACGATGTTCGGTGGGCCATTTTTTTGGCCGCGATATCGTTTCCCTTCTAGTCTTGCCACTCTGGAATTTTTTTTATGGGTCTGGTGACTTTTTTATATTGTTTGTATCTGGTGACACCGATTCTTCTGTTGGTGGTAGGGTCATTTGGCACGAGCTGGACCAACAGCCTGCTGCCCAGCGGTATGACATTCGATTGGTACCTTGAGGTCGCCGGGGATTCCAGTTTTCAGCGAGCCTTTCTGACCAGTTTGCAGGTCGTTGTTGCTACATGTGTTATCAACGTTCTGCTTGGGGTGCCGTTTGCTTACGCTGTGTTTTCGGCAGCTAACCGTGGCATTCGACTGGCCGCGCGTATTTTCACCCTATTGCCCGTTGCCGTACCTGAGCTTGTCTTGGGCTTTGGATTTATTATCGTATTTTCAAGCAATTATACCCCTTGGCTCGGTACGACCTGGCTTCTGGTCTGTGCGCATGTGGTGTTGACGCTGCCATATCTGGTGGGAACCCTCCTTGGGGATATGGATCGGCTTGGTATTGCTGGAATGGAAAGGGTTGCCGAAACGCTTGGTGCAGGTTTCTGGCAGCGTTTTCGCGATATCGTTATTCCCTCACTCCGCTACAGCCTCTTGTCCGGTCTGATGATGGTTACAGCGATTTCCATTGGTGAATTCCAGATTTCCAACCTTGTGGCGGGCTTTCTTTCGCGAACCTATCCGGTTGTCCTGTTGCAGGCATTTTATGGTGCGACCGGGTTGGCTTGTGCGGCCACGGTGGTTTTGATCTTTCTTGCCTTGATGGCGGCATGTGCCAGTGCTGCCGGGGCGCATTTCTCACATTTTCGTCAAAAGGCACGCCCATGACCATCCGTTTTGAAAATGTCACCTATCGTTATGCGGATGGCAAAGGCGGTCTTACTGATATCAATTTTGATGTCAAAACCGG
Organism: Thalassospira permensis NBRC 106175; assembly: GCF_000714555.1. Classification (NCBI taxonomy): domain Bacteria; kingdom Pseudomonadati; phylum Pseudomonadota; class Alphaproteobacteria; order Rhodospirillales; family Thalassospiraceae; genus Thalassospira; species Thalassospira permensis. The sequence continues at coordinate 46,050 of NZ_AUNC01000010.1, forward strand.
AGAACTGCTGGCGGTGATCGGTCCCTCCGGTTCCGGGAAGAGTACTCTTTTGAAGCTTCTCGCCGGATTTATGGACCCGCAGCAGGGACGCATCGAGATCAGCGGTCGGGATATGAAAGGTGTTGCTGCACGGCATCGTGATCTTGGCATTGTGTTTCAATCCTACGCCCTGTTCCCGCATATGACGGTGCTTGAAAACATAGCCTACCCGCTTCAGCTTCGCCGTGTTGCACGCGATGAACGAATTGAGCGCGCACGCAAAGCCTTGCAGGAGGTCGGTCTGGCTCATGCCGTTGATCGCATGCCCGCGACCCTTTCTGGAGGGCAGCAGCAGCGTGTTGCGCTTGCACGTGCGCTTGTCTATCAGCCAAAGGCGCTTTTGCTTGATGAACCGTTGTCAGCGCTTGATGCTTCTTTGCGTGGCGAGATGCGTGATCTGATTACCCATATCCAGCGCACGGCCAACATCGCCGCGATCCTTGTTACCCACGATCAGGAAGAAGCCTTGTCCATGGCAGACAGGGTCGCCGTCATTCATGAAGGCAGTTTGCTTCAGCTTGCCGCGCCGCGTGATCTTTACGACAATCCAGTTGATAAAACAGTCGCCGCCTTTGTCGGCAAGGCCAATCTGTGGCCGGGCAAAGTGCTGTGCCCCAACCGGGTGTTGACCGAGCTTGGCGAAGTCGTCTGTAACGCAGAGGATTGGCAAGTCGGCGCATCCGTGACGCTGCTTGTTCGCCCCGAAGCCGTTATGCCGGTGATCAGTGAGCCCTCCGCCGCAGAGGGTGGGACGCATCATAGCGTAAATTATTTCCAAGGTGATCTTGTTCAGGACAGGTTCCTTGGCGCAGTACGTCGATACGACATTGCCCTTGGAGACCAGATCATAACTGGTGAAACAGGATATCGTGGCACTGTTGCGGGTGTCTCGATTGCTCCGGACCAGGTTCGGATTCTTCGCTCTTAGTCCATTCCGATATCCCCCCCCCCTCAAGGAGACATTCGATGAATTTCAAGTTCAAGGCGGCGCTGGTTGCTGCTCTATCTCTTGCGCCGTTTACCGCCAGCGCCTTTGACGGGCCTGAGCTTTATGATGGTGAACAGGCCCTTTATGAAAAAGCGCAGGAAGAAGGTCTTATTGTATCATTTGATACCGGGCCGACCTGGGCAAACTGGTCATCACAATTCAAGAATTTCAAGGCCCGCTATCCGGGGGTTGAAATGGTCTATAACGATCTAGGCTCGGCTGCGACTGTTGTTGCGCTGGACAAGTCGCGCAATCGTCCGCAAGCCGATACTGCCTATTACTTTGCCGGTTCTGCACTTGATGCGGTAGCCAAGGATGTTGTTGCGCCGTTTGAGCCTGTCAATTTTGACAAGCTGCCGGATGAACTTCGTGAGAAAGACGGAAAATGGTTTACCGTTCACAAGCTCAATATTGCATTTCTGGTAAACAAAAAGCTGGTCAAAGAAACCCCGGAAAGCTGGGCTGATCTTCTGAAATCCGGATACAAGAATTCGATTGTCTATCTTGATCCGCGCTCGACTGGTCAGGGGCAGGTTGTTGTTTTTGGTGCGGCATTTGGCAACGGCGGCGATATGGATAACATTCAGCCGGGTATCGATTACCTTGCGCGTCTGCATGACAGCGGCAATGTCCTGCGCACCGTCGGGACGACGCCCTATGCGCAGTTCCTCAAAGGCGAAATTCCGATCTGGATTGGGTATGAAAATGATGGCTTGAAAGCGAAATACAAGGACGGCATGGGGGATGACATAGATGTCGTCATCCCGAAAGAAGCATCGGCGGCTGCGCCTTATGCGATCAGCATGGTAAAAAACGGTCCGAACCCTTCGTCTGCAAAGCTTTGGCTCAACTACATCATGACAGATGAGGGCCAGGCCACCTTTGCCGAAGGATATGTCCGTCCGTCGGTTCCGGGTGTCAAGCTGTCTCCAGAAGTGGCTGATAAAATGCCCGACGCCCCTCAGATTCGCCCGATTGATATCGTCAAGGCGACTGCGCTGAAGGCGGATATTGATACCGGTTGGTCCAAGGCCGTTCTTGGTGATTGACTGAGTTTTTAACGCAATAAAAAGACCTGAAAAGCGGAGAATGAAGATAATGGTTGGACGTCACAAGAGCACGTTGCTCTGGCTTGCATTACCGGCAACGGTGTTTCTCGGTGCGTTCTTCATTTTGCCGCTGGTTTTCGTTGTTGCTGACTCGCTCTCGGATGGTGGCTCTGCCTATGGCAGGGTCGCCTCCGATCCCGTTTTCTGGGCCGGGTTGCGTGGCAGTCTGGTGATCGGATTGGCCGCACCGCTCTTTTCTTTGATCGTGGGCTATTTCGTCTCTTTGCATCTGTCGCAAAAATCAGAACGGTTTCGCTCAGCTTTGATGTTTCTGATCTCGCTGCCGCTGACGTTTTCCGGGCTGATTATTGCTTATGGATTTATTCTGACCTTTGGCAGGGCGGGATTTGTTACAATGCTTTTGGCGGAAGTCGGGGCTGAGCCTTCTGTTGTTGGCGGATTTATTTTCTCGCCAATCGGCTTGGGATTTGCCTACTCATACTATCTGATACCGCGGGTAGTGATGATCTTGTTGCCACCACTTATAAATTTTGACCGAAGCCAGATCCAGGCTGCAAAGACTATGGGGGCGTCGGGTTTTCGGGCGCATGTTGATGTTTTGGTGCCCCAACTTGTACCGGGTTTTGTCTCGGCATTCTGTCTTACATCGGCGGTGGCGTTTGGTGCGTACGGTACGGCGTTAGCTCTGGTTGGGACACAAGTAAATATCCTGCCTCTGGTGCTCTACTCCAAAATTGCGGAAACGGGCAGTGATTTGCCTGCTGCATCGGCGATTTCAGTTGTTTTGATGTCGATTTGTGTACTGGTGATTTCGGTCGCGGAAACGGTCACTACAGAAAGGAAGCCTGCGCGCATGGATGCATAGCAAGGCGCGATTTTAATGTCTCACACATCTTGCAATCCTGTGTTGAATTTTAATCTTGACCAAATGATCAGGATTGGACATGCTGTATGGGTCAGAGAGAGGCATCTGTACGCGCTATCAACCGGGAATAACCCGAAATTCAAAAAAGGCGCGACAGATCGAATACTGGGAAACAGTCCGGCAATAAGCCGGACGGATACGCCAAGAATGTCATTGACTGAAGACCCAGAGTTGGTCGGGCCCGCCCGTCCGCATACGCCATAAATCCATCCGGAGCTTTTTTAGGCTTCCAAGGGCGGCTGGTTTTTTGAGAATGCCATTCTTGTTTTGTCTCTCGCTGACGCCAGGAGAGGACGCCTTTTTGGCAGGGAGACAAAACATGACCATCTTGCAGGGCAAGCAAGTTTCGAAATCAGGTGCTATCCACGGCTCGGGACATATCGGCCATAATGATCCCGATGACGGATTTTCCGATCTGCATCCGGCCTATTCCACCTTGCAGGCCATGGCCGAAAGCAATCGCTGCCTGTATTGCTATGACGCGCCATGCGTTACGGCATGCCCGACATCAATCGATATTCCGGGCTTCATCCGCAAAATCAGCACCGGCAACCCTGATGGGGCAGCCAAAACCATCCTGTCGGCCAATATCATGGGGGGCACCTGTGCGCGCGCCTGTCCGACAGAAGTGCTGTGCGAACAAGCCTGTGTGCGCAATGTGTCCGAAGATGTCGCGGTTGAAATCGGCAGTCTGCAGCGTTTTGCGGTTGATCACCTGATGGCGCGCGATGAATTGCCCCATCCGTTCAAACGGGCCCCCCTGACCGGTAAACAGATTGCGGTGGTCGGTGCCGGTCCGGCGGGGCTTTCATGCGCGCATCGCGCGGCGATGCTTGGCCATGATGTGACGGTGTTTGAGGCCAAGGCAAAGCCGGGCGGGCTTAATGAATATGGTCTTGCGGCGTACAAAATGACCAATGATTTCGCCCAGCGCGAGGTTGAATTCCTTTTGGGCATTGGCGGCATCCGGATCGAGTATGGCAAGGCGCTTGGCCGTGACATCAGTCTTGGGGCTTTGCGTGACGGATATGATGCGGTGTTTGTTGGGGTCGGGCTTGGCGCGACCAACGAACTTGGCCTGCCGGGAGAGGCATTTGATGGTGTCGATGACGCGATTGCCTTTATCGAGCAACTTCGCCAGACCGAACCGAAATCCGACATGCCGGTTGGCAATAATGTGATCGTGATCGGCGGTGGCAACACTGCAGTTGATGCCGCGATCCAGGCCAAACGCCTTGGCGCGGACGAAGTCACATTGGTCTATCGTCGCGGGGCTGAACATATGTCGGCCACAGAATATGAACAGGAACTGGCCAAGATCAATGGCGTTGTCGTGCGCCACTGGGCCAAGCCGGTCGCGATCAAGGCCAATGGCAAGTTGATCGGCATGGAGTTCGAGAAAACGGAACTTCATGACGGCAAGCTTGTCGGCACCGGTGAGAAATTTGAAATTCGCGCCGACCAGATCCTGAAGGCCATCGGGCAGAAAATCAAAACAGATGATCTTGCCGGAATGGAGATCGCCGGTGGCAAGATCGTGGTCGATGAAAATTACCAGACAACCGCATCTGGCATCTTTGCTGGTGGGGATTGCATCAAAAGTGGCGAGGACCTGACAGTTCAGTCGGTCGAAGACGGCAAGCAGGCCGCGATTGCCATCGACGCGTTCCTTAAAACCGCATAAGCCAGAAAGGGAGAGAGAAAATGGCTGATCTAAGCTGCAAAATTGCCGGGATCGATTCACTGAACCCGTTCTGGCTGGCCTCCGCACCGCCGACCGACAAGAAATACAACGTTGTTCGCGCATTCGAAGCCGGATGGGGCGGCGTTGTCTGGAAGACACTGGGGATTGACCCGCCGGTGGTTAACGTATCGTCGCGCTATGGCGCGCATCATGACCAGAACCGCCGTTTGCTTGGTATCAACAATATCGAACTGATTTCCGACAGGCCGCTTTCGGTCAACCTTCAGGAAATCCGTGAATGCCGTAAAGAATATCCCGATCATGTGATTATCGGATCCATGATGGCCCCGATTGAAGAACGGGCATGGAAGGATTTGGCTCAGCAGATCGCCGAAAGCGGTGTGCACGGGATCGAGCTTAACCTTGGCTGCCCGCACGGAATGTGCGAACGCGGCATGGGATCGGCCATCGGGCAGGTTCCTGAAATGGTCGAACAGGTCACGCGCTGGGTCAAGGATGCGGTTGATATTCCGGTCTTTACCAAACTGACGCCAAACATCACCAACATCCTGTGGTCGGCGGAGGCCGCGTTAAAAGGCGGGGCGGATGCCGTGTCGCTGATTAACACTGTTAACTCGATCATTTCGGTCGATCTGGAAAGCATGGTTCCCGAGCCGATGGTTGATGGCAAGGGGACGCATGGCGGTTACTGCGGGTCGGCCGTCAAGCCGATTGCCCTTAACATGGTCGCCGAAATTGCCCGTACGCCGGAAACCCGCGATCTGCATATTTCCGGCATCGGTGGCATTACCACATGGAAAGACGCCGTTGAATTCATGGCGCTGGGATCAAATGCGGTGCAGGTCTGCACGGCCGCGATGATCTATGGTTTCCGGGTTGTTGATGATCTGATCGACGGCATGAGCCAGTGGATGGATGACAAGGGTTACACCAGTGTCGAACAGTTCACGCGTGCGGCCGTGCCGCAGGTCGCGAATTGGAACGAGCTTAACATGAATTTCGATACCAAGGCGGTGATCAACCCCGACAATTGTATCGAATGTGGTCGTTGCCATATTGCATGCGAGGATACATCGCATCAGGCGATTGCGATGAATGTCAAGGAAGACGGGCACCGTGAGTTTGTTGTCATCGACGAGGAATGTGTTGGTTGCAACCTTTGCTATCACATCTGCCCGGTCCCTGATTGCATCACCATGGAGCCGGTCAAAACCGACAAACCTTATATGACCTGGCCGGAACATCCGCTTAACCCGATGCGGCAGGCTGCCGAGTAATCCCAAGCCGGAAGACAGACAAAAGGATATCTACATGACCGTTCAACCAAGTGTGCGTAATCTGTCGATCAATGGTGACCGGCTTTGGGACAGCCTGATGGAGATGGCAAAGATTGGCAAAACCGCCAAGGATGGCGTTTGCCGATTGGCGCTGACCGATCTGGATCGTGAAAGCCGCGATTTGTTCATCAAATGGTGCAAGGCGGAGGGATGCACGATCCGTATCGACAAGATGGGCAATATCTTTGCCCGCCGTGAAGGTCGTAATCCTGAACTGCCCCCTGTCGTTATGGGAAGCCACCTTGATAGTCAGCCGACTGGTGGAAAATATGATGGCGTTTATGGTGTGCTTTCGGGACTTGAAGTGATCCGAACGCTCAATGAAGCCAAATATGAAACCGAAGCACCGCTTGAAGTCGTTTGCTGGACCAACGAAGAAGGGTCGCGCTTTGCCCCGGCAATGGTGGCATCAGGCGTTTTTGCCAAGGTGTTCGATCTTGATTACGGCCATTCGCGCGCTGATGTCGATGGCAAGACGATGGGCGAGGAATTGAAACGCATCGGCTATCTTGGCGATGACGAAGCCACGATTGACGCCCATCCGATGGGCGCGTATTTCGAGGCCCATATCGAACAGGGCCCGATCCTTGAAGATGAAGGCAAGGATATCGGCATTGTCACCGATGCACAGGGGCAGCGCTGGTACGAAATCAAGTTCACCGGTGTTGAGGCCCATGCCGGCCCGACGCCGATGAAAACCCGCAAGGATGCATTGTTGGGGGCGTCGCGTGTGGTTGATCTGGTCAACAGGATCGGTCTGGATCGTTCCCCGTTGGCCTGTGCGACGGTTGGGATGATGCAGATTCACCCCAATTCACGCAACGTGATCCCGGGCGAGGTGTTCTTTACTGTCGATTTCCGCCATCCTGACGACGCGGTCCTGGCCGATATGGATAAGGCGCTTCGCGAAGGGGTGGAGAAAATCGCATCCGACATCGGCCTGAAAACCGAGTTGGAACAGATTTTCTATTACGCCCCGGTCCCGTTTGACAAAACCTGTGTCGATGCGGTCCGCAATGCTGTCGAAATCGGCGGATATTCGGCTCGCGAGATCGTGTCGGGTGCCGGTCATGATGCGTGCTACCTGGCGCAAGTGACCCCGACGGCGATGATCTTTATCCCGTGTGTTGATGGCATTTCACATAACGAGATTGAAGAAGTTCATAAGCATTGGTCGGATGCAGGCGGGCAGGTTTTGCTGCATGCCGTTCTGGCCAAAGCCGATGAAACGGTCATGACACAGTCGGTTTAAGCGATATCGAGAACCTCCCCTGAATACTCCAGACTGGACCGGCCCTTGTGCCGGTCTTTTTTTGTCAGTTGCTGTTGGATTTGGGCAGGTGAAGGGCGACCCATTCGGAAAGTTGTCCGTTGCTGTCGAGTTCCGTGATCAAGTCGTTGATCCGGGCGATGTGCGGAACGCACGGGCTGCTGCGCGAAAACATGAATTGAACTTCATTCACTGCCAGTGGTGGTTCAATGGCAATCACCTGTTGCTCGATACCATCAATCGCGACATTGGCCATGCCGTCATACCGCCCGAGCAACACATAATCGACCCGCCCGTTCATCAGGATATCGAATATGCGGTTGCCGGTTGGTGAATAAATCATGTCGAGCCGATCATTGGCATACCGGTCAATGAAATCGCCGTAGCTTCCGCCTTGCGGGCGGGCACCGCTGTGACCGATCAGGCTTTCTATGTTTTGCACGGAAAATTGTCGGTCAACATGCTGAAAGACCATGACATCATCGAATGCATACGGAAGGGAATAGATGAAAGTCATCGCCCGTTCGGCCGTGGAATAGGCGCCTGCCATCACATCTATTTCACCGGCTTCGAGCATCTGGATCGACCGGTTCCACGGGATTTCAAAATGTACTTTCAGACTGATATTGTTTTCCTGCGTGTATCGACGCAGGATATCAATCGAAATGCCTTGTGCATGGCCATTGCTGTCGAAGTAAGAAATCGGTTCCCATCCTGCCGCACCACCAACGACAATCTGTTTGCAGGTATCAGATGCGGCATGGGCATGATTGGTGATTGCGGACAGGACCATGCACGTCAGAATAAGCATAGGCATGATGCCAAATCCGGTCGCGTACATGAATACGCGTTGAAAATGCATGCTGGCCCCCGTTGAAAATAGATCAGTGTTTGTCGATTTCAGATTTGGGGGATGGGTATATTTTTCAACTATTCGTTAGTGTGGGGCAGGCAGCTTTGTTGCTGTGGTTGTCTTTAAGACAGCCCGACGCCTTTCAGGATGATGCGCACGACATTTTCCTTGGCCTCGGCGAATTGGGTATCCGATAACGGGTGATCGTTATTGAAGATTTCGATCTGACGGGCAAAGTCGGCGTAATGCTGGGTTGTGGCAAAGATCATATACATTAGCGAGTAGGGTTCGACCTTGTCCATCTTGCCTTCTGTGATCCAGCGATTGATTACCACCACGCGGCTATCAAGCCAGTTTTTGACTGTGGTTGAAATGTAGTCGGACGAGAACTTTGCACCACGGATGATTTCGTGCGCCCAGACGCGCGAACCGTGCGGGCGGGCACGCGACAGATCCATCTTGGCTTCGATATAGCCGCGCAGAATTTCGGCCGGGTCGGAACTGTTTTCAAATGTCATTGCCGCTTCAAGCCAATGATCGCAAATGTCTTCCATGATCCGTCGGTAAAGGGCTTCCTTGGTGCTGAAATAGTAATGCACATTGGCCTTGGGCACCTTGGCAATTTCGGCAATCCGCGCGGTGGTTGCGCCCTTGAAGCCGTAATCGGCAAAAACCAGCTCGGCAGCGGCAAGAATTTGCTCTTCGTTTTCCTGGCGAATGGCGGCTTTATGTGCGCCGTTTTGCCCGGATTTGACTGCACTCATCGACGTTCCCCGAAATTGCGTCATTTATCTTGACCGTTTGGTCAGGTTAAAATAATCTCTACTTTAGATACTAAAAAGCAAGTCTAAAATACGCGCCGAACCAACCAGAGATGTCCAGAATTTTGAACAACTCCGGTGAAAGATAAACAGAAATTCGGTGCCGTAAACAAAAATCAGGGTCGCTGAAATGGCATTTGGCAGTCGAAAATTCGAAACCAGTTCCCGGTGACTTTAAAGCGCTAGTGCATGGGAGATTCCCGTGCTAACGATTTTTTCCTGTGCCGCCATGCGGTGCAGTTCTGACCATCCTGTGTGCGACATATCACGCATCCGGGGTGTGATGGATATTAAATAAAGTCGGACATTGGTTTGGTCACGGATTTTGTCCGTCAGAACGATGTCAGGGAAGCACAAGAAAGGTACGGGAGACCTTTTTATGACAGCCACCACGAAAATCAGTCGGCCGAACGATCTTTCGGCATTCTGGATGCCGTTTACGGCAAACCGCCAGTTCAAGCAGGCCCCACGCTTGCTTGTCAGTGCGGAAGGCATGTATTACCAGACCGATGACAACCGCCAGATTCTGGACGGTACTGCCGGGCTTTGGTGCTGCAACGCAGGTCACAAGCGTCCCAAGATCGTCGAGGCGGTCAAGGCACAGATGGACGAACTGGATTATGCCCCGGCATTCCAGATGGGCCATCCCAAGGCGTTCGAGCTTGCCAGCCGTCTGGCGCAGCTTATGCCGGGCGATTTGAACCATGTTTTTTATACCAATTCCGGTTCTGAATCGGTTGAAACCGCACTTAAAATCGCGATTGCCTATCACCGGGCACGCGGGGATGGGCAGCGGACCCGTTTGATCGGTCGTGAACGCGGCTATCACGGTGTTAACTTTGGCGGTATTTCGGTTGGTGGTATTTCGGGCAACCGCAAGACCTTTGGCCAGATGCTGGGCGGGGTTGACCATATCCGTCACACCTATCTGCCTGACGAAAACGGCGTTACCCGCGGCCAGCCGGAACATGGTGCGTTTCTGGCCGATGATCTGGAACGTATTTGCGCGCTTCATGATCCGTCGACCATCGCTGCTGTGATTGTCGAACCGGTTGCTGGGTCGACCGGTGTTCTGATCCCGCCAAAAGGCTACCTGGAACGCCTGCGCGAGATTTGCACCAAGCATGGTATTCTTCTGATCTTTGATGAAGTCATTACCGGTTTTGGGCGCCTTGGTGCCCCGTTTGCCGTTGATTATTTCGGTGTTCAGCCGGATCTGGTGACAACGGCAAAGGGGCTTACCAACGGGACAATCCCGATGGGGGCTGTTTTCGCGACCGACGACATCCATGATACCTTTATGTCCGGCCCGGAAAACATGATCGAGCTGTTCCATGGTTACACCTATTCGGGCAATCCGGTTGCCTGTGCGGCGGGCCTTGCGACGCTTGAGACCTATGAAGAGGACGGCCTTTACACCAGAGGGCAGGAACTTGGTCAATATTGGGAAGATGCGGTTCACAGCCTGATTGATCTGCCGAAGGTCAAGGATATTCGTAACCTTGGCCTGATCGGCGCGATCGAGCTTGAAGGGATCGAAGGTTTCCCGACCAAGCGCGCCTTCAGCGCGTTCCTGCAGGCGTTCGAGAAGGGCATTCTGATCCGCACGACGGGCGATATCATTGCGCTTTCGCCGCCGCTGATCATTGAAAAATCACATATCGATCAGCTGTTTGGCACGCTGCGCGATGTGCTGAAAGAAATCGACTAGGGATTTTTTCCCCTGTTCCGCTGCGGACAGGGTGGGCGAAAGCCCGAAGGAGACGTTACGTTTCACGATTTTCCGGTTTGCGTCCCATCATGGGAATTGGGGACGCAAACCGGACCAAGCCACAAGATCGGCAAAAGCCGGCATATGGCACATATCAGATCAAGGAGGTATCTCGGATGTCTATGCTGAGAGGCGGACTGATTCAGATGAGCCTTAAGGGTTCAACCGAACAGTCGCCAGACGAAATTCGTCAGGCCATGATCGACGCGCATCTGCCCTATATCGAAGAGGCAGGGCGGCAGGGCGTGCAGGTTTTGTGTTTTCAGGAAGTTTTCACACAACCCTATTTCTGTCCGAGCCAGGATGCGAAATGGTACGCCGCGGCCGAAGAAATCCCGAATGGCCCGACCACGCAGTTGATGTGCGAACTGGCCAAAAAGCATAAAATGGTCATCGTCGTTCCGATCTACGAGCAGGAAATTACCGGTGTGTATTACAACACCGCCGCCGTGATTGATGCCGACGGGACCTATCTTGGCAAATATCGCAAAACCCATATTCCGCAGGTTGCCGGTTTCTGGGAGAAGTTTTTCTTCAAGCCCGGCGTTTCGGACTGGCCGGTGTTTGATACCCAATATTGCAAGCTTGGCGTTTATATCTGCTATGACCGACACTTCCCGGAAGGCTGGCGTGCGCTGGCGTTAAATGGTGCGGAATATATCGTCAATCCGTCGGCAACCGTGGCCGGGCTTTCGGAACATCTGTGGAAGCTGGAACAACCCGCATCGGCAGTTGCCAACGGATGTTATATCGGGGCGATCAACCGGGTTGGCCGCGAAATGCCGTGGAACATTGGCGAGTTTTACGGCCAGAGCTATTTTGTCAATCCGCGTGGCGTGATTGAAAAGGAAGCATCGCGCGATCAGGACGAACTGATCGTGCATGACATGGATATGTCCATGGTACGTGAAGTGCGGAACACATGGCAGTTTTTCCGCGACCGTCGGCCTTCGACCTATACCCGCCTGACCGACGGCAACTGAGATTTAACGGCGAACGGAGCATGTGTCCCGCTCGCCGTTTTGCTTTGACCGACATTTTATATTCCGGCGCCAAATGACCGGGCAAAAGACAAGTCGGCAAGGTTCAGGGCAACGACCCTGAGGGAGGCTTTAGAGAGACATTCGATCAGGGGATACCCCATGACGTTAAAAGCAGTCGTCAATAATGTGGCGCAAATGCCCGCATCCGCCGACGCAGTTGTTGATATTCAAAAACTGTCGTTGACCTTTCAAACCGCTGACGGGCCGGTCTATGCCCTGTCTGATGTTGATCTGAAAATCGAACGCGGCGAGTTCGTTTCCTTTATCGGCCCGTCGGGTTGCGGCAAGACAACGCTGTTACGTGTGATTGCCGATCTGGAAAAGGCCACGGGTGGCGATATTTCGATCAATGGCGTTTCCCCGCAGGAAGCGCGTGAAAATCGTGCCTATGGCTATGTGTTTCAGGCGCCGGCATTGCTGCCGTGGCGCTCGATTGAACGCAACGTGACCCTGCCGCTGGAAATTATGGAAGTTCCCCGCGAAGAACGCATCAAGCGGGGGCACGAGGCACTTAAACTTGTTGAACTGAACGGGTTTGAAAAGAAATTCCCGTGGCAGCTTTCGGGCGGGATGCAGCAACGTGCATCAATTGCGCGTGCTCTAAGTTTCGATGCCGATCTGCTTCTGATGGATGAGCCGTTCGGGGCGTTGGATGAGATTGTGCGCGATCATCTGAACGAACAGCTTCTGAAATTGTGGGCGCGGACCAACAAGACGGTGGCCTTTGTCACCCATTCGATCCCCGAGGCGGTTTACCTGTCGACCAAGATCGTTGTGATGTCGCCAAGGCCGGGCCGGATCATTGATGTGATCAAAACCGATTTCCCGAAGGATCGAGGCCTTGACATCCGCGAAACGCCAGAATTCTTGGAAGTCGCCCATCGTGTGCGCGAAGGGCTGCGGGCGGGGCATAGCTATGACGAGTAATGCCGCAACGATGAATGGCGCGATTGGCGGAGAATCGCTGTGGTCGCGTTTGATGTCCGGGCAGGCTGGTCCGGTGACGGTGGTGCTGATTGCGCTGTTTGTCATCTGGTATATCGGGGCGGTGTTCATGAACGCGCCGACCCAGATTGACCGCTATAACCGTGCCGGGGAAACCTGGACAACGACGCGTTTGATCGAAGATACACTGGCGCAGGAACGACCGATCCTTCCGGCCCCGCATCAGGTCGCGCAGGAAATGTATAAAACCATTTTTGCGACTGCGATCACGTCGAAACGGTCGCTGGTTTACCATACCTGGGTGACGCTTTCATCGACTCTGCTGGGGTTTGTGATCGGAACCGCACTTGGCATTCTGCTGGCGGTCGGAATTGTTCATGTGATCACACTTGAAAAAAGTCTGATGCCGTGGGTGATTTCATCCCAGACCATTCCGATCCTTGCCATCGCACCGATGATTGTGGTTGTGCTGGGTGCGATTGGCCTTAAGGGACTGGTGCCAAAGGCGATTATTTCGACCTATCTGTGTTTCTTCCCGGTGACGATCAGCATGGTCAAGGGACTGCGGTCGCCTCAGGTGATCCAGCTTGATCTGATGCGTACCTATAATGCCTCGAAATGGCAGACCTTCTGGGCGTTGCGATTGCCATCGGCGATGCCCTATCTGTTTGCCAGCCTGAAGGTCGCGATTGCGATCAGTCTGGTGGGGGCAATTGTCGGTGAATTGCCGACGGGGGCACAGGCAGGGTTGGGCGCACGCCTTTTGGCCGGGTCCTACTACGGGCAGACGATCCAGATCTGGTCGGCATTACTGACGGCGGCCTTTGTTGCCGCGATTATGGTGGTGTTGGTCGGCTGGTGTGAACGTCGCGTTCTTGCCCGGATGGGAGTACGCGGATGACCGACGTGAAACTTGATAAATTCTGTCTGGTTGCGGCAATCGCGGCTTTGCTGGCTTTGATCTTTCCGCTGAGCGGGGTTGATCCGGAAAGCGGCAAACAGATCGCCTTTGTCAGCGACATTTCCGGTATTGCGGTGGCGATGGCACTATGCGTGATTGCCGGTGCTGCATTTACGTGGCTTGGTGTGGGGCACATTCAGTATGCGGTGATCATCCTTGCGGTGGCGGTGTTTGGCTGCTGGCAGGCGATTGAAGCACTTTATGATTATGGTATTGCCGGTCATGCTGGAACCGGGTTCTGGTTGTTTATCCTGTCGCTTTGGGCGTTTGTCTGGCGGGGGATTGATGTTGTTGCGCGCTATCGCAGCCTTGAAACTGCCAAACAGCAATCGGCGAATATTCTGGTGCCAATCGCGTTTGGTGTCTGGTTGCTGTTCCTTTGGGAAGTGATCGTGGCCGGTTTTGGCGTGCCGCAGGTTTTGCTGCCTGCGCCAAGTGCCATTGGCGTTCGCTTTGTCAATTCGACCGACATTCTGGCTGCCGATTTCCATCAGACCTTCATCAAGGCCGTGATCAGCGGCTATGTGATCGGTTGCGGCAGTGCCTTTATCGTGGCGATTGCGGTGGATCGGGTACCGTTTCTGAAACGGGGGCTTTTGCCGCTGGGCAATATGGTGTCTGCCCTGCCGATCATCGGTGTGGCACCGATCATGGTGATGTGGTTCGGGTTTGACTGGCAATCCAAGGCGGCAGTGATCGTGATCATGACGTTTTTCCCGATGCTGGTGAATACCGTGACCGGGTTGAATGCTGCAGGCGCGCTTGAGAAGGACCTGATGGCGACTTATGCGTCGGGTTACTGGTCGACCCTGTTTCGGTTGCGGTTACCGGCCGCAATGCCGTTTGTCTTTAATGCACTTAAAATCAACTCCACGCTGGCGCTGATTGGCGCCATCGTTGCCGAATTTTTCGGCACCCCGATTGTAGGCATGGGATTCCGGATATCGACAGAAGTCGGGCGGATGAATGTCGATATGGTCTGGGCGGAAATTGCATTGGCGGCCCTGGCGGGGACCGCCTTTTACGGAGCTGTGGCCTACGTCGAAAGAAAGGCGACGTCATGGCATCCGTCATTTCGGGTACGTCGCCATTAAAGGCATCAAAAGACGGCCCGTCGGGAGGACTTGACAATAACCTGAGGAGACATCGACGAATGAAGAAAATATTTGCGACTGCGTTAGGGTTAAGTGTCGGTATGGCATCGTTTTCGGCGATGGCAGCGGACGAAGTCACCCTGCAGCTTAAATGGGTAACCCAGGCACAGTTCGCCGGTTACTATGTGGCGCAGGACAAGGGGTTCTATGAAGAAGCCGGTCTTGACGTCACGATCAATCCGGGCGGCCCGGACATTGCCCCGCCACAGGTTATTGCCGGTGGTGGTGCCGATGTGATCGTCGACTGGATGCCATCCGCACTG
Source organism: Thalassospira permensis NBRC 106175 (assembly GCF_000714555.1). NCBI lineage: Bacteria > Pseudomonadati > Pseudomonadota > Alphaproteobacteria > Rhodospirillales > Thalassospiraceae > Thalassospira > Thalassospira permensis. The sequence goes on from NZ_AUNC01000010.1 coordinate 61,195, forward strand.
GCATCGCGAGAAAAGGGTGTTGCGCTGGTAAACATTGCGCAGCCCTTTGCCAAGTCAGGCATGATGCTGACCTGCCTTAAGGAGACCGGTGTTGAAAGCCCGGATGATTTCCCGGGTCGTACGCTTGGCGTCTGGTTCTTTGGCAACGAATATCCGTTCCTGAGCTGGATGTCGAAGCTTGGCATTCCGACCGATGGCAGCGAAAAGGGTGTTACGGTTCTGAAACAGGGCTTTAACGTTGATCCGCTGTTGCAAAAGCAGGCCGATTGCATTTCAACAATGACCTATAACGAATACTGGCAGGTCATTGATGCCGGTATCACCGAAGATCAGTTGAACGTCTTCAAATACGAAGATCAGGGTGTCGCGACGCTTGAAGACGGCCTTTATGTTCTTGAAGACAATCTGAAGGACGAGGCATTTGTCGAGAAGATGGGCCGCTTCGTTGCTGCGAGCATGAAAGGCTGGCAGTGGGCAAAGGAAAACCCGGAAGACGCCGCAATGATCGTTCTGGATAACGACGCAACCGGTGCCCAGACAGAAAAGCATCAGATACGCATGATGCAGGAAATTGCCAAGCTGCTGGATGACGACGGAAAGCTTGACGAAGCGGCCTATCAGCGCACCGTTGATAGCCTTCTGTCGGGCGGTTCCGACCCGGTTATCACCAAAAAGCCGGAGGGTGCGTGGAGCCACGCCGTTACCGACAAGGCGTCGATGTAACGATCCGATCCTGTCACCCGGCAGGTGTAACTGACCTGCCGGGTGACAAGCCATCTTATGAAACTGAAAACGGGCAGGGATGCCGGGGCTTTCCCGCAACTTTCCGGGCCTTACGATAGACTGACAGACAAGGAGCCACCCATGTCCATGGTTATTCGTGGCGGAACAATCGTTACCGCCGATCTGACATATAAATCCGATATCCTGATTGAAGATGGCAAGATTGCCGCGATCGGTCAGAACCTGACCGGGGACAAGGTTGTTGATGCCGACGGCTGCTATGTCATGCCCGGTGGGATTGACCCGCACACCCATCTTGAAATGCCTTTTATGGGCACCTATTCCGAAGACGATTTTGAAAGCGGCACCAAGGCCGCCGTTGCAGGTGGCACAACGATGGTTGTCGATTTCTGCCTGCCGGCACCTAATCAGTCGCTGCTTGAAGCACTTCAGGCGTGGGATAACAAATCGACCAAGGCGGTTTGCGATTATTCTTTCCACATGGCGATCACATGGTGGGGAGAGCAGGTCTTTGACGAGATGAAAATCGTTGTCGAGGAAAAGGGCATCAACACCTTCAAGCATTTCATGGCCTATAAGGGGGCTTTGATGGTCGATGACGATGAAATGTTTGCATCCTTCTCTCGCTGTTCGGAACTCGGCGCGATGCCGCTGGTTCATGCCGAAAACGGCGATGTGGTCGCGACACTTCAGCAACGTCTGCTTGATGCTGGTAATAACGGGCCCGAAGCGCACGCCTATTCCCGGCCTGTTGATGTCGAGGGCGAGGCGTGTAACCGCGCGATCATGATTGCAGATATGGCCAATGTGCCGCTTTATATCGTGCATGTGTCCTGCGAACCGGCGCACGAAGCCATCCGCCGTGCGCGTGCCAATGGCAAGCGCGTGTTTGGTGAGCCGCTGATTCAGCATCTGATTCTGGATGAAAGTGAATATGCCAACGCGGACTGGGATCACGCGGCCCGTCGCGTCATGTCGCCACCTTTCCGCAGCAAACTGCATCAGGACGGTCTTTGGAACGGTCTGGCATCGGGCAGCTTGCAGGTTGTTGCGACCGACCATTGTGCTTTCACGACAAAGCAGAAACGCATGGGAGTTGGTGATTTTACCAAAATCCCGAACGGCACCGGCGGTCTTGAAGACCGCATGCCGTTGCTGTGGACCTATGGGGTCAATACCGGTCGTTTGACGATGAACGAATTCGTTGCCGTGACCTCGACCAATATCGCCAAAATCCTGAACGTCTATCCGCGCAAGGGCGCGATTCTTGTCGGGGCGGATGCGGACCTTGTGGTCTGGGACCCGAAGGCATCGAAAACCATCACCGCCGAACATCAGCAATCGGCAATTGATTACAACGTGTTCGAAGGCCATGAAGTCACCGGTCTGCCACGCTACACCATCAGCCGCGGCCGGATTGCCGCTGAAGAAGGCGTCGTGATTGGCAAATGCGGCGATGGTGAATTCGTGCGGCGGGATGCTTATCCAGCAGTGAACAAGGCGCTTTCAAAATGGAAAGAGCTGACGTCTCCGCGTAAAGTAGAGCGTAGCGGCATTCCTGCCGGCGTGTGATTTATCCTCATTCAAATAAAATCAGGGAAACGGGTGGTTTTGGGGCCGCCCGTTTCCATTTGATAGTGATCATGCCGGACTGAAAAACTTAAGTCCGACGATTCCGGCAAGGATCAGGGAAATGGACAATATCCTTGCGACACTCAGCATTTCACCAAGTGCCACCACGCCAAATATCACCGCGCCAACCGCACCGATACCGGTCCAGATCGCATAGGCGGTGCCAAGCGGGATGCTACGCATGGCAAAGGTCAACAGCCAGAAACTTCCGGCCATGGTCGTCAGGGTGAAAATTGTCGGAAGAGGATTGGTAAAACCGTTGGAATATTTAAGGCCCGCAGCCCAGCAAACTTCCAGAATTCCGGCCAAAAGTAATGCAACCCAAGCCATAACGGCCTCCTTGTTCAAAGGGGCCGTCCCCGGTCGTCATCATCAAGCGTATTCGGTCGTCCGATCACGTGACAGCACGCTGTCATTGTCTTCGACCCTTATATAGGGGCAAAATGCCCCACTGGCAAATGCCTGCCCAGCAATGATGCCATGCCATCGTGATCAAAATAAACGGACGTTATCCTGCCGATGTCAGCCGATGCAAACAGCCTGTCCGATCATCCCAAAGTCGCCGGATTGATTCTTGCCGGGGGCGAGGGGCGACGTATGGGTGGAAACAAGCCGTTTCGTGAACTGGCAGGCAAACCCTTGATTGCGCATGTGATCAGCGCGGCATCCGCGCAATGCAATCACCTGATGATTTCCAGCAACGAAGGCGGGGCATTTTTTGCTGAATTCAATCTGCCGGTCGTTCCAGACAGTCCCCAACCGGGGCTGGGGCCGTTGGGCGGGATTCTGGGCGGACTATTGAGCTTGCCCGATGGTGTCGACTGGCTGGTTTCCTTTCCCGTCGATTGCCCGATTGTACCCGATGATATGGTCGTCCAATTGCTTAAGGCGGCGACAGAGGGCGGTAAAAAAGCAGCCTTTGCCAGCCATGCCGGACGGGATCACTACCTGTCTGCTATCTGGCATCGCGCCGGGGCTGGTATCATTGGCAACCAACTTCGCGATGAAGACCGCCGCGTTGGCGGGGCACTGCGTGCCATGGGGGCCGCTAATGTGGCGTTTCCGGTGCGGTCTGGCGACATGGCTCCGTTTGTCAATGTCAACGCACCCGAAGATCTCAGTGCGCTTGATGAAATGCTGTCGGGATATATCGACGAAAAGCGTCTTTGAGTTTCGACGTGTACTTCAAGTATCTGGTGGTTTTACGATAAGGCATTCACACAATTTTCTTGCATAGCAAATGCATATTATCCCTATGATTAAATCTGTTTTGTTTTAAACGTATCGTTTCGCTGAGGTTTTGAATAAAACGGACCTTGTTGATGCCGTTTATTCGGCGTCCAGCTTAAATAATTAGGGCTTATCATGCATTCGACCTTTGCAATATTTTCTGTCGCTTTTGTCTTTCTGGCTGTTGTGCTGACGTTTTTGAGCGTCAAGATCGTGCCGCAGGGTTACGAAATTACCGTCGAACGGCTTGGTCGGTATTTGCGGACACTTGATCCTGGAATGCATATCCTGATCCCGGTTTTTGATCGTGTCGGACAGCGCATGAGCCTTATGGAACGTGTGCTTGATATCCCCAGCCAGGAAGTGATTTCGCGCGATAACGCATCCGTTGTGGTCGACGGTGTGGTCTTTATCCGGGTAACCAATACCAAAGATGCCGCCTATAAGGTCGAGCGCCTTGATTATGCCGTACAGAATTTGGCCATGACCAATTTGCGCAGTGTTCTTGGTTCCATGGAACTTGATGAAATGCTGTCAAATCGGGAGAAAATCAGCCTGCTGCTTCTGGCTGTTCTTGATGAAGCGACCAGTGATTGGGGGGTTAAGATCACCCGGGTTGAAATCAAGGATGTACAGCCGCCCGAGGATCTTACGGAAGCGATGAACCGTCAGATGAAGGCCGAGCGCGAGAAGCGCGCGCTGATTCTTGAGGCCGATGGTGAGAGAGAAGCTAACATCAAGCGCGCCGAAGGTGAAAAATCTGCGGCGATCCTGGCTGCCGAAGGACGCATGGCCGCTGCCGAGCTTGATGCGCGGGCACGCGAACGCACCGCCGAGGCAGAAGCCAAAGCAACCGAAACGGTTTCCAAGGCCATCCGCGAAGGCGATGTTCAGGCAATCAACTACTTTGTTGCCCAGAAATATGTTGAATCGCTTGGCCAGATCGCATCAAGCCCTAACAGCAAACTTGTCTTCATGCCGCTGGATGCGTCTGGTGTTGTTGGATCGATTGGCGGTGTAACCGAATTGATCAAAACGATTTCTCAGACAGACAAAAGCTAAAACGATCTCGGGATTGCCAAAATGAATTTATTTTCTGAACTGGGCATCGAGTTCTGGCATTGGTGGATTCTGGCCTGCCTTATGCTGGTGCTTGAAATGTTGCTGCCGGGGATCATTTTCCTGTGGTTGTCAGTTGCAGCAGCAGCAGCGGGTTTTGTTGTTCTGTTGGTTCCCGATGTCTCGGTGGAACTACAACTGATCGCATTTGGCGTGTTCAGTGTGCTGTCATTTGTAATCGGGCGGCGGTTCTTTCGCCCCGCGCGTTCGGGGGCGCAAGAGGAAGATGTCAGCAGCACGCGGTCATCGCTGGTCGGAAAAACGACTGTTCTGACTGAAAAGACGACCAATGGCCGCGTTCGTCAAAACGTCTATGGATCAAGCTGGGTTCTGAAGTCGGATGAGGAACTTGTTGAAGGTCAGAAAGTCCGTGTCTGCGGGATTGAAGGAAGTACGCTTCTTGTCGAGGCGGTCAAAGCCGACGATCCAGATTAATTAATGTGGCCTGCAAGTTAAAATCCCCTATCAGCAAGATCGGGGATTTTTTCATTTGGCTAGTTCACGGCGCAGGGTCGCCATGGCTTCCAGGGTTTGTAGCCGTCAAAGAATCTTGCAAGGAACTGATCGACCTTTTCGCGGTTTGTGGCGCGGTCAGCTGAGGAGAGATCCTTGTCATACTGACTGCAGTTTTTTTCTACGGCATCGCCAATCGATTTCCAGTCCGCATGCTGATCATGGCCTGGAAGGCCTGTCGCGATGGCGCACCAACCAATAGCTTCGACGGGGTCACCAAGGATGCGGGCTTCTTCAGCAAGATAGGCCGCTGCACGCATTTCACCACGTTCGGCGGCTTGACGCAGATATTGATAACGGGCGGCGTCACTGTCTGCAAACCGATTGGCAAGCAAGGTTGCCGCCCGCGGATCGCCAGCTTCCCAGGCAGTGCTCAGATGCTGTTTTGCCTGATCGGGCTTGCCCTGATCCATGGCGTCAAGGGCAAGCCACAGCATTGCCTGTGTCTGGTTCTGATCTGCAGCCTGTTGATAAAGCGGTCTGATATTGTCGGTTTTCGCACCGGTTGCTTCCAGTCTTCGGGCGATGACCATGCTGGCATCCGGATTGTGATTGTCGGCTGATGCTTTCATCAACTCCCAGCCACGTTTTTCATCGGCATTGACGCCAACCCCGTTAATCATCTGACAGGCCAGAAGGTACTGCGCGGTGGCGTTGCCCTGTTCGGCAAGCGGCGCAAATGTTTTGGCCGAAGCTTCGAAATTGCCGTGACGATACGAATTTACCCCTTCATCAAGCGGGGATGCGGCGGTTGCCGTCGCCATCAGGCAAAGCGTGATGCCTGTCGTCACTGTCGAGGATTTCAGGATATGCGCGATCAAATTTTTCATGCTGCTTCCTGTATATCGCTTTTTGTTAGCCAACGAAACCGGGCGAAAAATCCGGGACCCGACTGTGACGTTCGGGGGAAGGGCATCCTTATCGGGCCCCAGACAAGTGCGCTCACGGGAGGGAGGCTTCATCTATGGTTTTGTTGTTTTGCTGGCGGGTTGTCGCTGCTTTCTCGGACCGGATGGAGTCAAGGAAATCGCGCACGCGCTTTCCGAGATCGTCGGATTGATGGCGCAGACGATCTGTTGCCTGTCGCAGGCCATCGACGGCCTTTAGATTGTCATCTGCTGCTGTGCTGACCTGTGCAATTGTTGCGTTCATTTCACTGGCCGCGGTGGCGGATTGTTCGACGTTGCTTGCGATTTCGGCGACGAATTCCTGTTGTTCGTCAACGGCTGCCGACATTTCGCCAACCGTTTCGTGAATGCCGGTGATGCTGTCGCGGATGGTGGTGATGGCCTGTACCGCGATACCGGTTGTTGTCTGGATCCCGGTGATGCGCTGGGCAATCCGGTCGGTAGCCGTGCCGGTCTGATTGGCGAGGTTTTTGACCTCTTGCGCGACAACTGCAAAGCCTTTGCCTGCGTCGCCTGCACGGGCTGCCTCGATTGTTGCATTCAGAGCCAGAAGGTTGGTCTGGGCGGCGATATCCTGAATAAGGTTAAGGATTTCGCCGATTTCCTGCGCACCGGTTTCAAGCTCGTGCATGGTTTCGCTGGTGTGGCGGGCGGCATCTACCGCGTTGGTGGCGGCATCCACCGATTGCTGGGCGCGAAGGCCTGTATCACGGACTCGCTCAGACAGCGACTTTGCCGCATCGGAAACAGATGCCATATTGATCGATATTTCCTCGGACGCACCGGCAACGCCTGTGGCGTTACTGGATGCGACTTCGGCCTGTTCGCGCACCTGATTGGAGGTTATCTGGATGTTTTCGGCCTCGCGTGAGACATCCTTTGCAACCTGCATTACCGATGCTTCGAACGCGTCGGCCAGTTCCAGCATGGCGCGGCGGCGTTCGGTTTCGGCAATCTCGCGTTCGTGGGTGACATTTTCCTCGGCCCGCCGGGCGGCAAGACTGGTTTCGCGGAACTGTCCCAGAATTTCTGCCATGCGACCGATTTCATCGTGACCGGCATCGCGAACCTCGGTCGAAAGATCACCATTTGCGACGCGGCGCATACCGTCAATCACACGCAGAAGACGTTTGATCAGGTTGCCACGGACATAGAAAATCAGGATCAGAAGCGAGATCACCAGCACCGTAACACCAATCAGGGCAATTAGCTGCTGATCACGGACCACCTGTGTCAGCGCATTGGCTGCACTGTCGTCAACCTCAAGACGTTTGGCGTCAACGAGTTGTGTGATGGATGTACTCAGTGCTTCGGCGCTGGTCAGGGTCGCATCAAGAGTTTGTTCTGTCTTGTACTGATTGTCCCATTCGGTTTCGCGAAGATCAAAAACGCTGTCTTTACCTGCGCCATAAACCAGCAATGCCTCGGCCAGTTTTTTTATCTGAGTGCCATCATTGTTATTGGGCAATTTTTCCAGCGCGTCTGAAATGCGAAGTTCCGCCCAACTCCATTGATTGCGGACCTCGTCCATGGCATCGCCTTCTGGCACGGCGATGGCGGCGGTCAACATGCCAAATGCAAGATTCATGTTGGCGCGGATTTCGGAAATCAGTTGGGAAAATCTGATGGCTTCTTCCAGCTCAGCCACCGTATCGCTATTGCCATCTACAACACGCGATATACCGCGCGAGACATCGATATCAACAACCTCGACCAGCGGATTGATGAATTCTGAAAGATCGCTATAGGCAAAGACCATATCAAGGGTCAGATCACCGCGCTGCTTTTCAAGTTCAAGCCGCTGCATGGTCAATTCATGCAGTGTGTTGCGGCGTGCAACAATATCGTCAAGCTGTGCGGTCAGGGTTTCAATTGCGTCGACAGCAACGGTTTGTTCCGGTTCCACGGTCTGGTTCGGTACCTGATCCGGTGTTTCTGCGTCACCCGCATTTGCGTTCGTTTCGGAATTGGTCGGAGCAACCGGCAACATCAAAGGTTCCGGATTGGTCGCTGCAATTTCGCCAAGCCGGGTGCGGGCATCGCCTATCAGGGCATCAAGGCGTGCCTCTGTTTCAGCCAGTTCATCGGCATTGCGCGATGTTGCCAGTGCCGGTGCCTGAGCCGCCAGTCCGACACCATCCATGGCAAGTTCCATCTGCCGGATGATCGAGGGTAGGCTATCATTAGTTATGTCGGCGACAAGCGCCCGACTGTTGCCAAACGAGATCCAGGAAACCACCGATGAAATACCGGCCAGCACCAGAATCAGGGCAAAAGAAGCCATGAGCCGACCTTGAATGCCAAGGCCAGCGCGACGTTTTTTAATCGCGGTATTCACTGTTTCCTCCCTGTCGTGCCCGCCATGAGCCAGACATTCCCTGTATGGGACCTTGCATCCGGTTTGCCGGATGTCTTCGGTTTTTATCGATCCATAAAAGCCGGATCGTGTTTTGAAATCGGTACGAACAAATAAGTTGTTAGAGAAATTGTTGGGACGGCCGGGGATGATAAATCACCCCCGGCACCCCCAGTTGTGAGGCCTGGATTATTTCTGGGCCGCACTCCATTCCGCGATCAGATCGTCGTATTTGACGGTCTCACCCTGCGGTTTTTCGTTATCAAGTTTCGGTTTCGGAGCACCGGGCTGGTCGAACCAGTACTGGGCATCCTGTTCCTCGTTCAGTTTCGGTGCGCATTCACCACCGATACCTGCACGTTCCAGACGTTCCAAAACGCGGTCCATCGCGGTTGCAAGGTTATCCATTGCTTCCTGCGGGGTGCGTTCGCCGGTTACAGCTTCGGCAACGTTCTGCCACCAGAGCTGAGCTAGTTTCGGGTAATCCGGAACGTTGGTGCCGGTCGGCGACCACTGGACGCGAGCCGGGGAACGATAGAATTCAACCAGACCACCCCAGTTCGGTGCGATGTCGGTCATCGCCTGGGTATCAAGGTCAGACTGACGGATCGGAGTCAGACCGGTAAGGGTCTTTTTGAGCGAGGTGGTTTTCGCCGTGACGAACTGCGCATAAAGCCATGCAGCTTTACGACGCTCAGGCGGGGTGGACTTCATCAAGGTCCAGGAACCCACATCCTGATAACCAAGCTTCATGCCTTCTTCCCAGTACGGGCCGTGCGGCGAAGGTGCCATACGCCATTTCGGCGTGCCATCTTCGTTCACGACCGGGGTGCCTTTTTTCGCCATATCGGCGGTGAAGGCGGTGTACCAGAATATCTGCTGGGCGATCTGGCCCTGTGCCGGAACCGGACCGGCTTCGCCAAAGGTCATGCCGGCTGCTTCTGGCGGAGCATAGGCTTTAAGCCAGTCGATGTATTTGGTCAGAGCGTAAACAGCCGCCGGGCCGTTGGCCGCACCACCACGGGTGACGCTGGAGCCTGCAGGTGCGCAGCCTTCAACGCGGATACCCCATTCATCAACAGGAAGACCGTTCGGGATGCCCTTGTCACCAGCGCCAGCCATCGAAAGCCATGCGTCGGTGAAGCGCCAACCTAGAGACGGGTCTTTTTTGCCGTAGTCCATGTGACCATAGACTTTTTTACCGTCGATTTCCTTCACGTCGTTGGTGAAGAATTCGGCGATGTCTTCGTATGCCGACCAGTTGACCGGAACACCCAGGTCATAGCCGTATTTGTCCTTGAACTGCTTCTGCAGGTCTTCGCGCTGGAACCAGTCATAGCGGAACCAGTAAAGGTTCGCGAACTGCTGGTCGGGAAGCTGGTAAAGTTTGCCATCCGGACCGGTGGTGAAGGACAGGCCGATGAAGTCTTCAAGGTCGAGCGTCGGCGAGGTAACGTCCTTGCCTTCGCCTGCCATGAAGTCGGTCAGCGGAACGACCGCATCGTAACGCGAATGCGTACCGATCAGGTCGGAGTCATTGATGTAGGCGTCATAAATGTTACGACCGGACTGCATTTGGGTCTGCAGTTTTTCGATCACGTCGCCTTCACCGATCAGGTCATGGGTCAGCTTGATCCCGGTGATTTCCGAGAAGGCTTTAGCCAGAACCTTTGATTCATATTCGTGCGTGGTGATGGTTTCGGATACCACGTTGATTTCCATGCCGCGGAACGGCTCGGCTGCTTTGATGAACCATTCGAGTTCGGCCATCTGGGCATCTTTATCAAGGCTCGACGGCTGGAATTCGCTATCGATCCATTTTTTTGCCGCGTCGGTGTACTGGTCTGCTGCTGCCGGATTGGCAAATACCGCAAGACCGAGTGCGACCGCAATTGCACTGCCTTTGAGAATGGCAGAGGAGCCTTTGGCTTTGACGATCATGTCGTTCCTCCCTGGTTGTCTTCCATTGCACTTCCGGAAAAATCCGGTTCACCCGTGACGGGGGAAGACAGTACCCGCCGCGATGAATGACGACAGGAACGGCACCGTTGCAGGAAACAGTACCCGTTCCGGATTGTTCAGCCCCATCGCATCACGATGATGAGCCAGAAAAGGGCAACGATTGATGCGATCCAGATGGCGGCATCGCTAAATGCCATAAAGCCGAGATGGATATAGGCTGCACCAAGCAAACTGATGAAAAGGCGATCCCCGCGGGTTGTTTCGAGTGGCAGGAAGCCACGGCGCGGAACGGTTGGTGAAACCGCCTGCCATATTCCCATTCCGATCAGCATCAAAATGATGCAGGAAAAGAACACGGCGGTAATCGGGGTCCAGGCCATCCAAGTCATTGTTTTATTCCTTCCTGTTTTCCGATTACACGCGGCCCATCGCGAAGCCCTTGGCGATGTAGTTGCGAACGAACCAGATCACCAAAGCCCCCGGCACGATTGTCAATACACCCGCCGCTGCCAGAACACCCCAATCAAGCCCCGATGCCGAAACGGTACGGGTCATGGTAGCCACGATCGGTTTGGCATCGACCGAAGTCAGAGTGCGGGCCAGCAACAGTTCAACCCAGCTGAACATGAAGCAGAAGAAGGCCGTCACACCGATACCCGAACGGATCAGCGGAATGAAGATCGTGGTGAAGAAGCGCGGGAAGGAATAACCGTCGATATAGGCGGTTTCGTCGATTTCCTTTGGAATGCCCGACATGAAACCTTCAAGGATCCATACGGCCAGCGGCACGTTGAACAGGCAGTGCGCAAGCGCCACAGCGATATGGGTGTCAAACAGGCCAACACTTGAATAAAGCTGGAAAAACGGCAGCAGGAACACGGCAGGCGGTGCCATGCGGTTGGTCAGGAGCCAGAAGAACAGATGCTTATCACCGGTAAAGTTATAGCGGGAAAAAGCATATGCCGCGGGCAGAGCAACCAGAAGCGAGATCACGACGTTGATCCCGACATAGATCATTGAGTTGATATAGCCCGAATACCATGCCGGATCGGTCAGGATGGTTGCATAGTTTGCCAGTGTCGGATTATCCGGGAACAGGGTCATTGCGCCCAGGATTTCCGAATTGGTCTTGATCGACATGTTGAACAGCCAATAAATCGGCAGCAACAGGAACACGATATAAAGAAGAAGTGCGATATGACGTTTCTGGAACCGCATTTTATTGTTCCTCCCGCTTTCCGGCGTTCATTACGACGGTATAGAAAACCCAGCAAACCAGCAGAATGATCAGGAAGTAGATCAGCGAGAATGCCGCAGCCGGACCAAGGTCGAACTGACCCACTGCAATCGTGACCAGAAACTGGCTGAGGAATGTGGTGGCCGTACCGGGCCCGCCGCCCGTAAGCACGAAGGGTTCGGTATAGATCATGAAACTGTCCATGAAGCGCAGCAGGACACCGATCACGAGGACCGACTGCATTTTCGGAAGCTGGATAAACCGGAACACGGCCCAGTTCGAAGCACCGTCAATCTTGGCGGCCTGATAATAGGCATCCGGGATCGACCGAAGACCGGCATAGCACAGCAGAACAATCAGGCTGGTCCAGTGCCAGATATCCATCACAAGGACGGTCACCCACGCATCCATCGGGTTCTGGCTGTAGTTGTAGTCCATGCCAATCATGTTAAGCGCATAACCACCAAGACCGATATCGGCACGGCCAAAAATCTGCCAGATGGTGCCAACCACGTTCCATGGAATAAGCAATGGCAAAGCCAGAAGAACCATGCAGGCCGAAACACCCCAGCCTTTGCGTGGCAGGGTTAACGCAATGCCAATACCCAGCGGAATTTCGATGAACAGCACGCTGCCGGTATAAATGATCTGGCGGATCAGGGCATCATGCAGACGGCTGTCTTCAAGGACCTGACGGAACCAGTCGGCACCGACAAAGAAACGGGTTTGCGGATCAAAAATATCCTGAACCGAATAGTTCACGACCGTCATCAAAGGAATGATCGCGCTGATGGCGACGATAAAGAAGACCGGCAGGACGAGGAACCATGCCTTATTGTTGGTAATCTTGTTCATTTCCCCATCCCCCTCACGCGACCAGCTGACTGTCGGCGTAAAGCTTGGTCCATTCCGGTGCAAACCGGAGGATGCCACTTTGGCCTGTGATCTGCTGATCTTCGCTAACCTTGACCTTCATTTCGGATGATCCGAAACGGGTGGTTGCGATCTTGTATTGGCCAAGGTCTTCGACCTTGACGATATTGACCTCGATCCCGTTGTCGCCTTCGGAGCCGTTTCCGGTTTCGATGCGCAGGAATTCGGGACGGATGCCAAGTTCAATCGGGCCTGATGCCTTGGCAACGGCTTCGATGTGGCGATCCGAAAGCGCGATGCGTTTGCCATCAATCCATGCTGCACCTGCATCGATATTGCAGGGCATGATGTTCATGCCGGGGCTTCCGATGAAGTAACCAACAAAGGTGTGGGCCGGATTTTCAAACAGTTCCTGCGGGGTTCCAAGCTGCACGACCTTGCCGCCATACATGACAACGACTTTGTCTGCGAAAGTCAGGGCTTCGACCTGGTCATGGGTCACATAGACCATGGTGGGGCGCAGTTTGTTGTGAATTTCCTTAAGCTTGCGACGCAGGACCCATTTCAGATGCGGGTCAATCACGGTTAGCGGTTCGTCAAACAGGATCGCCGAAACATCGTCGCGAACCAGTCCGCGGCCAAGCGAAATCGTCTGTTTTTCGTCCGCACCCAGACCGCGTGCTTTTTGCTTTAGCTTGCCGGTCAGGTCGAGCATTCCGGCAATTTCGCGAACACGTTCGTCAACCCGTTTTGAATCAACGCCACGATTGCGCAGCGGGAAGGCAAGGTTTTCGTAAACGGTCATGGTGTCGTAAATTACCGGGAACTGGAAAACCTGCGCAATATTGCGTTCTTCCGGGGCCAGTCTGGTGACGTCCTTGCCATCAAAAAGGACCTGTCCATCGGACGGGGTTAGAAGACCGGAAATGATGTTAAGCAAAGTGGTCTTGCCACAGCCCGACGGGCCAAGAAGGGCATAGGCCCCGCCATCTTCCCAAACATGTTCCATGCGGCGAAGGGCGTAGTCCTCGTCCCCTTTCGGGTCTGGGAAATAAGAGTGCGCAAGGCTTTTAAGATCGATACGTGCCATTTTAATTCTCCAACCTCAGGCGGCCTTGCCGTTTTGAATTTCAACGGGCGGTGCCGCCACAAGGCGATCATTGGCGTCATAGGCAAACAGACGTTTGGGATCGACATAGAAGGTGGCTGCCTCGCCAAGCCGCGGGTTGTGCACACCTTCTTCCTGGATCACCCAGGAAACATCATTGAAATGGACATGGACAAAAGTCTCGGAGCCAGTGATTTCAGCAAGTTCAACCTGGCCCTGCATCGCAACGCATTCCGTACTGGTCTGATCGACCGACAAATGATTTGCACGAACCCCGATGGTGTATTGGCCATTCGCGAGTACCGAAAGATGGCCGGTCAGCGGGACCTGATGGCCGCTTGCCAGATAAAGTGCGCCATCGCGGACTTCGGCCTTGACCAGATTGATCGGCGGATCGGAAAAGATCAGACCCGTCTCGACAAATGCCGGGTTGTGATAGACCTGCGTCGTCGGGCCGAACTGGGTTACGCGACCTTCATGCATCACCGCGCATTTGCCGCCCAGCAAAAGGGCCTCCATCGGCTCGGTGGTGGCGTAAACGACAATTGTGTCGCGTTTCGCCAGAAGGTTCGGGATTTCTTCGCGCAGTTCTTCGCGCAGTTTATAGTCAAGGTTGACCAGTGGTTCATCAAGCAGAAGCAGAGTGCAATCCTTGACCATGGCGCGCGCCATGGCGGTGCGCTGCTGCTGACCACCCGACAGTTCCTGTGGCAGTCGATCCAGCAGATGTTCGATATGCATCAGTTCGGCGGTGGATTTCACACGGCGTTCAATTTCAGCAGCATCAACGCCCTGCAATTTAAGCGGTGATGCGATATTGTCATAGACGCTCATCGACGGATAATTGATGAACTGCTGGTAGACCATGGCGACGTTGCGTTTCTGAACCGGCATGCCGGTGACATCCTTGCCATTGACCAGAATGCGTCCGCCGGTTGGTGGTTCAAGACCGGCCATAATGCGCATAAGCGTCGTTTTGCCAGCCAGTGTCCGCCCGAGCAGGACGTTAAATGATCCCGGCTCCAGCGACATCGACACATTGTCGACGTGGGTTTCCCCTTCCACGGTCTTGGTTATGTTTTCAAGCGTAAGGGTCATTTCACATTTGTTCCTTCGCCCGTTTTCACGGCGTTATTCGATTTGGTTTCAGTCGCAAACCATTGCGCAATGGCGGTCTGGGTGTCCTTTGACAGATGCAGGCCGAGTTTGGATCGGCGCCACAGAACGTCATCGGCAGTACGCGCCCATTCCTGAGCCGCCAGATAGCGCAGTTCGCATTCGTAAATATCATCGCCAAGATGCGTGCCCAGCCCCGAAAGGTCGGATGCATCGCCAATGATGGTGTGGGTCAGTGTGCCGTAGTTTCGCACATAGCGGTAGAGTTGAGCCGCCGGAATCCACGGAAATTTCTTTTGCGTTGCAGCAAGATAGCTTTCGAAATCGCCATTAGGCATGTCGCCCCCTGGAAGGGGCACGCTATCGGTCCAGCGATCATCCGCAACCCCGAGATAGGGCGAAAGTTTGCTCATCGCTGATTCGGCCAGTTTGCGATAGGTGGTGATTTTGCCGCCGTAGATGTTCAGAAGTGGCGCACCTTTGTCACCATTATCGATTTCAAGAACGTAGTCGCGCGTGACCTGGGATGCGTCTTCGGAGCCATCCCCATAAAGCGGGCGAACACCAGAATAGGACCAGACGACATCGGCCGGTGCGATCTTGTGAGCGAAATAGGAGTTGGCCAATTCGCACAGATAGCTGATTTCATCGCTGCTGATCGCGACTTTGGACGGGTCGCCTTCGTAATCGCGGTCCGTAGTGCCGATCAGAGTAAAATCCTGTTCATAGGGGATGGCAAATACGATGCGACCATCGGGATTCTGGAAGATATAGCAGTAATCATGGTCAAACAGTTTTGGCACCACGATGTGACTGCCCTGCACCATGCGGATACCATGCTTCTTTTTCGCTTCGACGCGTTTTTCAAGGATTTCGGCACACCATGGACCGGCAGCATTGACCAGCGAGCGGGCCTTGATCGTGTGTTCACCCGCACTGTCGCGAACCGCAACAGACCAAAGATCGCCCTCGCGACGTGCCGATACACATTCGGTGCCGACACGGATAACTGCACCGCGATTTCGGGCATCCATGGCATTAAGCACAACAAGGCGCGCATCCTGCACCCAGCAATCGGAATAGATGAACGCCTTTTTCATGCCAGTTACCAGTGGGGCACCGGCGACATGATGATCAAGGTGGATGCCTTCGGAGCCAGGAAGTTTTTCGCGCCCCCCCAGATGATCATACAGGAACAGGCCCAGTCGAATCATCCAGGCCGGACGTAATCCTTTAACGTGGGGGAGAACAAAGCGAAGCGGCCAGATGATGTGCGGGGCAGCGTTCAAAAGCACTTCGCGCTCGATCAGGGCCTCTCGCACCAGACGGAATTCGTAATGTTCCAGATAACGCAACCCGCCATGGATCAGCTTTGTGCTGGCCGATGAAGTCGCACTTGCAAGGTCGTTCTTCTCGCAAAGAAAGACTTTAAGGCCGCGGCCGGACGCATCGCGCGCAATGCCTGCACCGTTGATGCCACCGCCGATAATGGCAATGTCGTATGTTTCTGAAGTGAGCAACCGCTTCCTCCCTGATTGCCCTGATTTGTGACAGATGTTCTCAACTGTCATTCTGTTATGTCAAAAACGTTACGAACCACCCAAAATAATTGCAAGCGAAAATTATGAAGAATTTTAATTTTCGATAACGAAATAAGAATGTGGGGTTGTAGTGTATTGTTATAATTGAGATCTTCGATTCTGCACGATTTGTTTCGGCTTTCCGTTCGATGACGGGATGATCCGGTTTGATCTGGAAAGTTGATCAGAATCGTTTGAATCCGAAAAAAATAAAACAGATCACCTGTTCCCTAATTGCATAAGATTGCAACGTCACCCCGGTGCAATTTGCCCCCGGGCGCGGAAGCTTACGGTTTTGCCAGCCCACTATGCGAAAATGCCAGCCATGGCTGATGGGCAACGCAATCTTGTTGCAAAGCGCGGCGGTCGAGGTGTTTGCGATTGCCAAATGGTCTTTTAACTTGCGAAGATGTGGCAACCACCACGGATCGAACTAGATGATGTTCATGACTTTCATGCTTCGATCCCAAAGCAAAACTCCGGAGGCATTCCTATGATTTCTTTAAAAGACCCGTCCTTGTTCACCCAGCAAGCCTATATTGGCGGTGAATGGGTCGACGCCCCAGACGGCAAAACCGAACAGGTCACCAATCCCGCGAATGGCGAAGTGCTTGGCACTGTGCCTGTTTTGGGCCGCGATGTCGTTGCCCACGCGATTGAAGTCGCCGAAAAGGCGCAAAAGCAGTGGAAGAAACGGACTGCCAAGGAACGCTCGACCATTTTGATGAAATGGTACGACCTAATGATGGAAAATCAGGAAGACCTGGCACGCCTGATGACGGCCGAACAGGGCAAGCCGCTTGCAGAGGCGCGCGGTGAAATAGCCTATGCGTCGTCTTTCCTCCAATGGTTTGCCGAGGAAGGCAAACGCATCTATGGCGATGTTATTCCGACTTTTGCACAGGGGCGCCGGGTTGTTGTTCTGAAAGAGCCGGTTGGCGTTTGTGCGGCAATCACGCCGTGGAACTTCCCCACCGCGATGATCACGCGCAAGGCGGCACCGGCTTTGGCAGTGGGCTGTGCGATGGTCGTCAAACCGGCAATAGAAACTCCATATTCGGCTCTGGCCATGGCAGTTCTGGCCGAACGCGCCGGTTTGCCAAAGGGGCTTCTATCTATTGTGACCGGTGATGCCAAAACCATCGGTGCCGAAATGACCGAAAACCCGACGGTTCGCAAATTGACTTTTACCGGTTCAACCGCAGTTGGACGTTTGCTGATGCGTCAATGTGCCGACACGGTCAAAAAAATCAGCCTCGAGCTCGGTGGTAATGCTCCGTTCATTGTCTGTGAAGATGCCGATATTGATGCCGCAGTCGAAGGGGCGATTGCCTCGAAATACCGCAACAGTGGCCAGACCTGTGTTTGCGCAAACCGTATCTTTGTTCATGATGCTGTCTATGACGAATTTGCCGAAAAATATGCCGCCAAGGCATCGGCGATGAAAGTTGGCGATGGCACCGAAGAAGGTGTTGTCCTTGGCCCGCTGATCACGGAAAAGGCTGTCGAGAAGGTTGAAAACCAGATTGCCGACGCCGTTTCCAAAGGTGGCCGGGTTCTGACCGGTGGCAAGCGCCACGCAAAAGGCGGCAGCTTCTTTGAGCCAACCGTGATTGCCGATGCCAACCGGGATATGCTGGTCTTCCGCGAGGAAACTTTCGGTCCGATGGCACCGCTGATCCGCTTCCACAGTGATGATGAAGTGCTGGAAATGGCCAATGATTCAGAGTTCGGTCTGGCCTCTTACTTCTATTCACGCGACATTAGCCGCATTTGGAAGCTGGCCGAGGGCCTTGAAACCGGTCTGGTCGGTGTCAATGCTGGTGTGATCGCAACCGAAGTTGCCCCGTTTGGCGGCTACAAGCAATCCGGTATCGGCCGCGAAGGTTCAAAATACGGGGTAGAGGATTACCTTGAAGTCAAATATGTCTGCATGGCAGGCATTGACGATTAAGGCATTTTCGGACTTCCGAAACGAAAAAGGCGCTGTCGAAATGACAGCGCCTTTGGTTTTTACACGCAATCACAATGTTATGCTGCGTTCTCGTTCTTTTTCTTGTTATCGGATGTGATCGACTGGACCGAGCCATCCGAAAGTTCAGACTGAAGTGCTGTGAAAACGTCGAACATATTCGGGTTGAATGCAATTTCAGCCTGCATGCGATCACGTCGTTCTGACGGTGTTTCATCGTCGTTGTTTTGCTTGTTGGCGAGTGACGCGCCGTTCAGCTTTTCCTCGATCGCATCAGCAATCGCTTTTTCGATTGCTTGACGTTCGGTTGCGCCCATCTTGGCCAGACTTTCCTCATCAAGGCCCATCGATTGAAGGATCTTGCGGCGCATCTCTTCGATCTTGCGTTCTTCAAGCTCCTTCACATAAGTCGTGAAGCCGTGTTCCTTGATATAGGCGATATCGGCATTTTTTTCCTTGTTCTCTTCGGGCAGCGGTCGACTGTTCGACGCAATGGTTTTTGCCGCCGCATAGGTGCTTTTGACGCTGGACGTCGTGTTGGTGATGCTCATCAGGGTGTCATATATTGCCATCCCGATCCTCCATGGGAAAATAATGCCGGTAAAATCCTGTCATGGGACTTAAGGTTGCAAATCCCGTGCCGCGATTTATCGGTAAGCTTCACCGAACAAACGGAATTAGCGTATCAAGCATTCGCCCGGCTGCCTTGCCATCCCAGCCGGCAGGCCGGAAAGGGGACGGGGGCATTTTTACCTCGAACAGGCTGTCGGCTTTTTTGACCAGGTCTTCCGGTTCACAAATTTCCAGTGCGGAAGCACTCAATGCAGTCGGACGTTCTGTTGTCGGTCGCAAAATACACCCAGCTTTTCCAAGCCAGGCGCATTCATCAATCATACCACCAGAATCCGTTATCACATAGCGGGCGTGAAAAAGAACTGACAGGAAATCGGGATAGAGCATGGGGGATGTGACCTTGATGTTTTCGGCATCCCGAATTCGGCGCCAAAGACTGCTTTTTACAAGGGATTCTTGTGCGCGGTGGTGAAGCGGCCAGACGATTTGAGTTTCCCGGGCAAGGTCAACAATCGCATTCACGATTGATGATAGTCGAACAAGGTTATCAATATTTTCAGCCCGATGTAGTGTCAGTAATACAGGCCCGGTACCGGGCGAAGAAGGATCAATTGGTATGCTCGTTCCACCAAAGCGGAGCATCGCATCAATTATGATATTACCGACATTTTGGATTCCCTTTGCGTCGATGCCTTCTTTGCGCAGGTTGTTGGCCGCAGTTTCATCCGGGGCCCAATGCATGTCGCAAAGGATGTCAATTTCAGTCCGGTTGGCTTCTTCGGCGATGGCATCAAACCCGCCTCGCAAGCCGGCTTCGAGGTGGATCAGAAAAATCGAATGTCTTCTTGCCGCGCGCGCGACACCCAAAGAGCCGTTAACATCACCGATGACGATCGTTGCCTGCGGCAGTGATTGGTCTAGCACCCGGCAATAGGCATCGTCTGCATTCTGAACGAGTGTGCTCCGGTTATTTCCCGGTTGCCCGATTCCAAGTCGGATTTCAGGAGCAGGTATGCCAAGCGAAAAACGCAAACCTTCGGAAAGGGCCGGGTCCCAGTGTTGGCCGGTATCGATCAGACGAAGGGTAAAAGGTAAATCATCGCGCCTTTCCCACCACGTCAGATAAAGGGCGGCAGCCTTGATCAGGTTGGGGCGGGTGCCATAGACCAGATCGATGATCATTGCGGCGTTTTTCCTGATGAATGCTCAAGCTGGATGAGCGTATGATAACGTGTTGTCTTTTATATCATTTTGGCTGATCAGCTGCCAAACGGGATAGGTGGTTTGTCAATAAATGTGATAAAATTTTCGAAAACGAATTGTTTTTTGGTGTGTTTCTTTTCTAAATAGAAACAGAAAATCAGTTGAACCGGTCGGATGCACGGTAAAAATCAGCCGCCGCAAAGGACCGGAACGGTACGGCAGACCAACTGTCGGCTCGGGAGGAAACAGAAATGACCGATACACGTTACATTCTGGCAATTGATCAGGGTACCACCAGCTCACGCGCCATCGTGTTCGATGCCACTGGCCGATCCGTGGCGGTCGCGCAACAGGAATTTCCCCAACATTTTCCCAATAGTGGCTGGGTGGAACATGATCCTGAAGACCTTTGGGAAACGGTTGTTGCGGTTTGTCGCGAAGCTTTGTCGCGGATCGATATTGCCAACGTTGTGGCAATAGGCATCACCAACCAGCGTGAAACCACCGTGGTTTGGGACCGCAAGACGGGCAAAGCCGTTTATAATGCCATCGTTTGGCAGGATCGTCGGACTGCGGCTTTGTGCCATGATTTGAAAAAGCGTGATCCGGACCTTGAAACTGATGTCAATAATCGAAGCGGGCTTTTGATCGATCCGTATTTCTCGGCAACCAAGGCTGCGTGGATACTCGATCATGTCACCGGTGCACGGGCGCTGGCCGAACAGGGTGACCTAGCGTTTGGTACGGTCGACTCATTCCTGCTGTGGCGTTTGACCGGCGGAAAATCGCACGCGACGGATGCCACCAATGCCGCACGCACCAATCTTTTCAATATTCGCGACAATGTCTGGGATGACAGGTTGTGCGAAATCTTCCGTGTTCCCAAGCGCATGTTGCCGGAAGTCAAGGATTGTGCTGCCGATTTCGGAATGGTGGATGCCGATATCTTTGGGCGTGAAATTCCTGTCCTGGGTATGGCAGGCGACCAGCAGGCGGCCGCATTCGGTCAGTGCTGCTTTGAGCCAGGCGACATCAAAAGCACCTATGGCACCGGTTGTTTTGTGATTCTCAATACCGGGGATGATGCTGTGACATCGCAGCATCGTTTGCTGACCACGGTCGGTTATCGTTTGAATGGCAAAACCAGCTATGCCATCGAAGGGGCGATTTTTGTTGCCGGAGCGGCGGTGCAGTGGCTGCGTGATGGTCTTGGCATCATCAAATCGGCCGCCGAAAGTGAAGGTTTGGCCAAATCGCTTGACGATAATCACGGCGTTTATCTTGTTCCGGCCTTTACCGGACTTGGTGCGCCTTATTGGGATCCGGATGCGCGCGGTGCCATTTTCGGATTGACCCGTGACACGGGGCCACGTGAATTCGTTCGTGCCGCACTTGAAAGCGTTTGTTATCAGACCTTTGATCTGTTCGAAGCGATGGCGGCAGACGGTGTTTCGCCCAAGGCCGTTCGGGTTGACGGTGGTATGGTTGCCAATGACTGGTTGTGTCAGAACCTCTCAGATATTCTTGATATTCCGGTTCAGCGCCCGGTTGTGACGGAAACAACTGCACTTGGTGCCGCCTATCTTGCGGGGTTGCAGGCGGGGGTTTACCGCGACCTCCATCATATCGCCGAAAACTGGCATATGGATGCTGAATTCAAACCAGAACTTGAAGCTGGTCGCCGGAAACATCTTTTGGGCGGCTGGAAGAGTGCGGTCAAGCGAACCATGACAGAGCAGGGCTGAATAGTTTCGCTGTTGTCCGATGGCTTTACAGACTGGTCATCGCATAAATTGCTTTGTAAGATCGGGACGGTACCACGTGGTACTGTCCTTTCTTTTTGCGGATATTCGTCCGTATTTTCATAGAACTGCTGCTATTGGATACAGGGTGCGACCGTTTGGGGACCGTCACCGGGCGGCCAGGGGGGAAGATGCTTGATCTGATCGTTGGAAAAGTTGGACCTGTTTTTTTGACGATCCTGTGTGGTTATCTTTTAACCCGTTTCCGCGTTATCAGCCGCGAAGGCATTCCGTTCCTTGCCCGCCTTGCGATGAATGCCTTTATTCCGGCTATGTTGTTTCAAACCCTGTCGCAATCCGACATCAGTGCGCATTTCGATTTGCGCTTGTGGGGTAGCTACTATGCGGGCGCACTTCTGAACTTTTTACTGGTGTTTATGGTGGCACGGGCGTGGCTTAAGGCGAGAACGGACGAGGCGGCTGTAACCGCCATGGGCGGGGTTTTCTCCAATATTGTGCTGCTCGGTATTCCTCTGGTTCAGGCGGTATACGGTGAAGAAGGTCTGGTACCGCTTCTGATTATCCTGTCGATCCATCCGCTGACCTTGTTGGGGCTTACGGTGATGATCGTGGAAGGTTCGCGTTCTGGCGGCGGGCATTGGTTGCCCAATGTCGTTCGCAGTATCATTCGGGTTTTGCGCAATCCGATTATCATTGCGATTATCCTTGGTGTACTGGCGTCCCTGATTGATCTTCGATTGCCCGAAATGATTGATGGAACACTCGAACGGTTTCGGACGGCAGGGCCCACAATCGCGTTGCTTCTGGTCGGGGCTGGGCTTTATGGGCAGTCCGTTCGTGGCAATATGTCCGCAAGCATGCTGTGCACTGTTGCGAAAATGTTTGTGCAGCCGGTTCTTGTGTTCCTGATCGCTCATTTTATTTTTGACTTGCAACCGCTGTGGTTGACCATCGTGGTTCTGATTGCAGCTCTTCCTGCGGGGGCGAATGTGGCAATCATTGCTGGTAGCTACAGTGTTTGTATCGATCGGTCTTCCACGACCATTCTGATCACGACGCTGATCAGTGTGATCACTTTGCCGCTTATTGTGCTTTATGCCGGGGCATCATGACGGCTGCCTTCGGCCGCGGACAGAATTTGGTCCATCAAGCTTATTTCTGCTGCGATCCCTTGCATTCGATGGTCGTGGATGCCTGAGCTTAGGGCATCAATGAAGCAATCAATGGCGTTGTCATGCCCTTTGTCAGGGCTTTTAAAAATGCCTTTTCGCATGACAGTGTTGCCATTGATCACAAGCTTCCGCCAATCTTGGATCGTGGCAGAAAATCCCGGTGCAAGGACCTCAAGAGTTTCCTTTGGCATATTGCGTCGGGCGGCATGCATGTAAGAAACTTCGCCTCGTGATCCGTCGGCAAAGTGCATGTACCAAACGCTGTCACCGGCCTTGCGATCAATCCAGTCACATGAAAGGCTGATCATTTCAGCACCTGTCAGATAGCCAATCAGATCAATGAAATGACTGATTTCTCCGATTGTTCTGCCACCTTGATCAGGACGGTACAGCCAGTGATCGGAAGGGAGTGGATTGGGACGTACCTGATAGCGGAATTGCTTTTTGCCTTTGATTAGATGCTGTTTCAGGCAGGCTGTCATCGGCGCAAAGCGACGATTATGTCCAACCATGAATACCTGTGTTTGGCTCAATCCTGCGGCCTGTTTGAGTGCGCCGATCTGTTTCGGATGGATGCAAAGCGGCTTCTCCAGCCAGACATGTTTCCCTGCGCCCAAGGCCTTACTGGCGAGGTCAGCATGGCTATCGTGCCGGGTGGCAATAAACACCGTATTGATATCGTGATTTGACAGAATTTCATCCGGATCGGACGCGGTAGTTATATCCGGCATATGCCGGCAGATGGCCAGTGCCGAAAGACCTTTGCCCGAGACGACCGCATTCAATGCGACCTTTTTGCGCAGCTTTAATCGAGGGAGCAAAACGCTGTTCATGTAATTTCCCGCGCCTATCAATCCGATCCGGACCGGCATGACATTAGGCTTGCTGATCTTTTTGACTGGGGCTGGTGGTTGCGGTTTGCTATCGGTTCGATGATATTTAATGACCGTCGCCATTATGGTCGGGTCATCACCTCCTGATAGAAAATCAGAAGCTTCATGCAGGTTAATCCGATGGGAGATAAGCGAGGCCGGGTCGAGCTTTCCACTTTCCATCAGGGATAGTGCTGCCGCCATGTTCCGTTTTACCGTCCATCGGGCATGGCCGATCGGGTAGTCCTGTCCCAGTTGCTCGTAGTTCGCGTCATAACGGCCCGGGCCATAGGACCGCACCTGCCGGATGGTAATTTCCTTGCGATACAGGATATTGCGCGGTGCGTTCACAGCAACGTCTCCAACGCAGACAATGATGCCACGATCACGGCAAAGCTTTGCGGCCGATTCAATTACGGTGCGTGCTGCTTTGTTATTATTACTGCAAACAAGCACAGCATCGAACTGGTCAACAGGGGCGGTGCTGATATCTGCATAGGCATACTTGGCCCCGCTTTCTTCTGCTTTTTTTCTGCGCTCCGAAAACGGTTCAATCACGGTCACAATCGCACCGGCTGCGATTGTGATTTGAGTGACTATTTGACCGATTAGGCCGCATCCAATCACGGCTACCTTCTGCCCGATCTCAAGTTCTCCTTGGTGGGCGGCATGAAGTCCGATGGCGTAAAGGGTGGCAAAAGCTGCCATCTCGTCTGATACAGTGTTGGGGACGGGGCAAGCCAGATTGCGTGGGACAATGTTATATTCTGCATGATTGGCATGCTCCATACCCGCACAGGCAACGCGCTGACCAATATCAAAGTCGGTGACATCCGGGGCCATTGCCTCGACAGTTCCGCAATTGGCGTATCCGGTCGCCATTGGTCTGCCAAGGCGTCCTTTAACGGCATTGAGGGTTGCCTGCGCGCCGTCGCGACGAAACTTTTCAATTGTCAACGCTACCAGATCCGGTCGCTGCCATGCCTTTCTAATAAGGGACGCTTTGGTTTCGCTAGCTTGCTGTCTTTCCGTACCATTACTGATGACAGATATCTCTGTGCGGACCAGAATGGTACCGGGCAATAGGGCGGGAACGGGGCAGTCGGCCACGGCAAGCCGCCTTTCACCGGGAAACCGTAATAATGCCCGCATATCCGTCATGATATCGTCCTGATGCACGTTAGGGATGAAATATGGAACAGGAATTAAATCATATCAGTATGTGCAGGTCGATCCGTCATTGACGGGACTTTGGCAGGCGTTTAGCAAAGCCGATGTCATAATCACGGAATCCGTCATATGAAAAAAAATGTCTCGGCAAAGCGTAGTCGCAAACTGTTATTCGTCTGCGGAGAGGATTGGTCTTTCGTTTCCCATCGGATTGGTTTGGGTCGGGCCGCACTTTTGCGTGGCGATGAGGTGATTGTCGCGTGCAACGCGAATGACGCCGCTGTCCAACTGCGATCCGAGGGTTTCCGTGTTATCGATGTGCCGATTGCGCGCGGTGGACTTAGCCCTTTGAAATCGCTGAAGACGATCAGGGCGCTTGCATGCCTTATCTGTCGAGAGCAACCGGATGTGGTTATCAATGTCGCAATACAATGTGTTGTTTTATCTTGCCTTGCTGGGTTGATGGTTGGCGCGCGTCGTTCCGTAAACATGGTAACCGGGCTCGGGTTCATGTTCGTTTCAAACGGGACCAAAGCGCGTTTGGTGCGTGCTGTGGTTTCGATGTTGTTGCGATTTTATGCCAGATGCCCATCAATCCACATCATTGTTCAGAATTCGGATGATTTCGATCTGATGCGTGGATTTGGCTTCCGCAAGACGCGCCTTTCTCTCGTGCGTGGTTCCGGTGTGGATATAAGGCAATTCCATCCGCGGGAGCAGGATGGAATTGATGGTTTACGCAAAACTGTGATCTTCGTGGCCCGAATGTTGTGGTCCAAGGGATTGGCAGAACTGGTTGATGCCGCGCGTATCCTCAAATCCAGAGCCCGAGATTACCGAATACTTTTGGTCGGTGATTCTGATCCGGTAAATCCTGACTCTGCCGACACCGAAAGCCTTGTGAAATGGCAGAATGACGGTTTGATAGAGTGGCTTGGAAAAAGAAGCGATGTTGCTGAATTGCTCAGGCAATCTGATCTGGCTGTTCTGCCATCTTGGCGGGAAGGGTTGCCGAAGTCTTTGCTTGAGGCCGCTGCGAGCGGTCTGGCGATGGTTGCAACAGATGTTCCAGGCTGTCGTGAAATCGTAAAACAGGAACAGACCGGTTTGCTGGTAGGGTTGGGTGATGCGGAAGCTTTGGCAGATGCGATTGAGAACCTTATGGAGGATGATGCAAAGCGTCAGAAGTTTGGCCAGAATGCGCGTGTCATGGTCGAGCAAGAGCTGTGTGATGCAGTGATCATCCGCGAGACCCTTGATGTTATCTCCGGTAAGCCTGGATTAATACCGTAATAAAATTGGAAAACTGAGACAATGAAACCAAGATGGGCTCCGCATGGCGGGGCCTTTTATTTTCTAAAATTTCCCATTGCTATCGAATTCTAAAATTTGTATACAATATACATATGAGTAATTTAGGCTCGAAAATATCCGGGTTTTAACGATTAAACGGTCTAACCCACTAATGGGCGCGCGACCAAATCAGGAGGTTACTTTCCATGCAGGTGAACTGGACTGGCGTATTCCCCGCCGTTGCCACCCAGATGAATGAAGATGGTTCAATCGATTTCGATATGACCGCCCATCAGATCGAAGCCCTGATCAAGGCCGGTGTTGACGGCCTTGTCATGCTGGGCTCGGTCGGCGAGAACGCAACCCTTGAGCCGGAAGAAAAAATCGCGGTTCTCAAGCTTGCTGTCGAAGTTACCAACGGTCGCATACCGGTTCTGTCGGGCGTTGCCGAAAACTCGACCCAGGCTGCCATTCGCTACGTGCAGAAATGCGAAGAACTTGGCGCTGATGGCCTGATGCTTCTGCCGGGCATGATCTATACCGCCGATCCGCGCGAAAATATCGAGCATTTCCGGTCGGTTGCTGCCAAGACCAAGCTACCGATCATGATCTATAACAACCCCGGTGCCTATCGCATCGATATCAAGCCTGAAGAATTCAACCAGCTTGCCGATGTGAAGAACCTGGTTGCGATCAAGGAAAGCTCCGGCGACCCGCGCCGTATTACCGACATCTATAATGCCTGTGGTGATCGTTTCGTTCTGTTCTGTGGCATGGATGACCTTGTCATGGAAACCCAGGTTCTGGGTGCGGTTGGCTGGATTTCGGGCTTTACCGATGCTTTCCCGCAGGAATCGGTCGCACTTTGGAAGCTGCTGTCTGAGGGGAAATACAAGGAAGCGCTTGAAATCTATCGCTGGTTTACCCCGGTCCTGCACATGGATGTTCATGCCAAGCTTGTTCAGTATATCAAACTGGCACAGGAGATGACCGGCGTGGGTAAGGCCCATGTCCGTGCTCCGCGTCTTCCGCTGGTTGGCGAGGAGATGGAACGCATCCGCGCAACCATCCAGAAAGCCATCGACACACGCCCGAAACTTTAATTCGCTTTGCAATCAACGCATTCATCGCATCAGCTCCGTAAGGCGTGATTGCATTTGCGTATGATTTGATGGCAAGTGTGAGCTCTCCTGTGATTTTCGCAGGGGAGTTTGCTGCCATCTGGCACGAGACGAGAGATCAAGATAAAACGCGCACACCAAAGCAGTCAGGGCCCGGAACATGCCAAAACCTTCTTCCGCTTCAAAGTCCCCCTCACAGTCAAAACAGCATGCCGTCGTTGTCGGCTCCGGGATAGTCGGGGTCAATGTCGGTTTGGCTCTTTTGAAGAAGGGCTATGACGTCACCCTTCTGGATCGCGGAGAACCGGGGATGGGGGCATCCTTTGGTAATGCTGGGGGAATTGCCGTCACTGAATGCGCGCCTATTGCCATGCCGGGTGTCTGGACAAATGTGCCAGGCTGGCTGATGGATCCGCTAGGGCCGCTTTCGGTGCGCTGGTCCTATTTGCCTAAAATGATGCCGTGGCTGATCCGTTTCCTGGCCGCCAGTTCGAAAAGCCGGGTAGAGCAGATTGCAACCGAATTAGCAGCCATCCTCAACCGCGCTTGGGAAGATTACGATCCGGTGATCGCAGATGCAGGCCTTTCCGGTGCGGTGTTTAAAAAAGAAGGCGCTATGGGGGTTTATCGCAGCGAGAAAACACGCCGGGATGCCGAATACGGAATTGATCTTCGCCGTCGTAACGGGGTCAAAATTCGTGATCTGACCAAGGATGAGGTCAGGGATATTGAGCCCGATCTGGCCCCGATCTTCACGTGTGGTGTGATGGAGGAGGATTGGGGCAGGGTTCTGGATCCGTTCAGGATTGTTACCGGCCTTTACAACCATTTCATCGAACGCGGTGGAAAGTTTCAGAATGCCGAGGTTATCGATTTCGTTTACCGCGATGGCAAACCGCGTGCCGCGATGACGGCACAAGGTGAACAGATTACCTTCGACAAGGTTGTTATTGCATGCGGTGCATGGTCAAAAACGCTGGCCACGCGACTTGGTTCATCGGTGCCTCTTGATACCGAACGGGGTTATAACACAACGGTCCCTTATAATGGCGTGAAGCTATCGCGCATGATTATTTGTGCCGATGACAGCTTTGTTCTGACGCCGATGGAAATGGGTATTCGTGTGGGCGGGGCGGTTGAGCTTGGCGGTCTGGTTGCTGCCCCCAATTATGATCGCGCCAAGGCTCTGTTTGCCAAAGGCAAGGAAGTTCTTCCGAAACTCAGTGCTGAAGGGGGGACAGAATGGATGGGATTCCGCCCCTCAATGCCGGATTCCAAACCGGTGATTTCGGCAAGCCCCAAACATGAAAATGTCTTCTTCGCATTCGGTCACGGCCATCTTGGCCTGACCATGGCGGCCACCACCGGACGGCTGATCGCCGACCTGATGAGTGAAGCGACTGCCCCCATTAACATGACCCCGTATCGTATTGATCGTTTCCAAGGATAAGGCCGCCCCAAATGGCAAAACACAGCTTCTTCTGTATTGATGGACATACCTGCGGTAATCCGGTGCGTGTGGTTGCCGGTGGCGGACCAAAGCTTGAAGGTGCAAATATGCTTGAAAAGCGTGCGCATTTTCTGGCGGAATATGACTGGATACGAACCGGACTGATGTTCGAGCCGCGTGGCCATGACATCATGTCGGGCTCGATCCTTTATGAACCGACCCGCGATGATTGCGATGTAGCCATCCTGTTTATCGAGACGTCTGGCTGCCTACCGATGTGCGGTCACGGCACAATTGGGACGGTCACCATGGCAATCGAGGAAGGTCTGGTAAAGCCGAAAACCCCGGGAGTACTGCGTCTTGAAACGCCTGCCGGGCTGGTGATTGCCGAATACAAACAGGTTGGCGATTACGTGGAATCGGTCAAGCTGACCAATGTACCGTCCTTCCTGTATAAAACGGATATCGAGGTCGATTGTCCCGATCTTGGCCCGATCAAGGTTGATGTTGCTTATGGCGGCAATTTCTATGCGATTGTCGAGCCACAGGAAAACTTCCTTGACATGGCCGAATACGCGGTTGGCGATTTTCAGCGCATCAGTCCGGAACTTCGTCGTCGCCTGAACGAGGTTGGCGAGTTCATTCACCCACTTCACCCGGATATCAAGGGCCTGTCACATATCCAGTGGACTGGAAAACCGACCCAGCCTGACAGCACCCATCGCAATGCAGTGTTTTACGGTGATAAGGGGATTGATCGATCTCCCTGCGGGACGGGCTCTTCTGCGCGTCTGGCACAATTGGTTGGCAAGGGGCAGTGGGACCCAGCGCATGAGCTGGTTCATGAAAGCATTATCGGATCGCAGTTCCGTGTCTCCGTCGTCGAACAGACAAAGGTCGGCGACTATGACGCGGTCGTGCCCGGGATCGAGGGCTGGGCACGCAAGCATGGTTACAACACGATTTTCATTGATGACCGTGATCCTTACGCGCATGGATTTATCGTGAAATAGGCGTTTGATCGGGGCCGGTTTCTGTTCTCAAGCTCCTGATACCGTAGCGGCGTGATTGCAATTATATTGCGCGTAAACCAACGCATCGGTATGACTAGAAAAAGGGGGCGGTGACGTTTGGGGATATGAAGCCGGACCCGATACCGCACAGGACAGATAAAAAGAGCCAAAATGACCGCATCACCGCGTTTTACCCGCCGCACCATTACTGATCAGGTCACTGAAGATTTGCGTGCCCGTATCCTGTCGGGTGACTTCCCGGCCGGGTTCCAGTTGCGTCAGGATGCGATTGCTACCGAATATAATGTGTCTCGAATCCCGGTCCGTGAGGCGCTTCAACGTCTGGATGCCGAAGGTCTGGTATCGTTCCAGCCGCATAAGGGGGCGATTGTTGCCCATCTCTCGCTTGACGAGATCGAAGAACTTTTTGAAGTTCGCAAAATGCTGGAATGCGAATTGCTGCGTCATGCGGTGCCGCGTCTGACACCCGAAGACATCAAATCGGTCGAAGACATACTAGCCGTTTACGACGAATCCTTTCGGTCTGGGGATATTTCGAAATGGGGCGAACTTAACCGTGAAT
Source organism: Thalassospira permensis NBRC 106175 (assembly GCF_000714555.1). Lineage (NCBI taxonomy): Bacteria > Pseudomonadati > Pseudomonadota > Alphaproteobacteria > Rhodospirillales > Thalassospiraceae > Thalassospira > Thalassospira permensis. The sequence continues at coordinate 91,758 of NZ_AUNC01000010.1, forward strand.
TCCATGATCGGCTTTATCGTGCGTCGAACCGGCCCAAAACGCTGGAAATCATCCGCATGATCGGAAACAACACGGTCCGCTTCACACAGGCACAGCTCGCTCTTTCCGGGGCAACTGATCGGGCCGAACGCGAACATCACCATATACTTGATGCCTGCAAGGCGCGCGATGTCGACTATGCGGTCGAACTTCTCGAAGCCCATATCGAGAATTCGAAAAACAGCCTGATCGAATGCCTGCGTGGTGCCCGCGCCAGCGAGGGCCTCTCGAACTGACGTCAATTGTTACCGGACAATAAAGCCACGTCCGATTTCATCACTCCCATCCTGCCAAAAGCTGGCTTCGCCGCTGTAATGAGCCTGTCCGGATACTTCGGCAATTATGGCCGGGAAGGGCCCGCATCGGTTTGTGCTAACAACGCTGCCATCGAATTCTGATCCGATAACACTTTCAAACCTTCGAACCGTGCCGGGCATGATCAATCCTTTGGCATGAAGAATGGCAAGCCTTGCGCTAACGCCTGATCCAGTCGGGCTGCGGTCAACCTGATTATCGGCAAAGACACATATATTGCGTGTCGGTTCCTGGGCGGATGCGTCTTTGCCATCGGTCAGGATCGCGCCATACAAAAACGCCAGATCATCATGATCAGGATGGTTTAGCGTGACACTGGCATTCACCGCGCTGCATACGGACTGCGCAATATCGATCAGGTGCCGCACCGGTGAAGACCCGACCTCAAGGCCGAATTGCCCGGCATCCAGAACGGCATAGAATGCACCGCCATATCCGATATCTGTTTTGAATGTCTGGTCATCGGCAAGTGCGAGCTCAATATCAGCAGCAAACATGAAGGATGGGACTGATTTGAAACGGACGGCACCACTTTTCCCATTGGTCACCGATACTTCGGCACGTACCAGCCCGCAGGGGCATTCAATATTAACCGGCGTTACCGGTTCAATCGGTGTAACCAACCCGTAATCAACCGCATATCGGCCAAGGGCGATGATGGCGTGGCCGCACATGGTCGAATAGCCTTCATTGTGAATGAACAGAACCGCCAGATCAGCATCCGGCAGGCTCGGTTCGACCAGAATGGCACCATACATGTCGTAATGACCGCGCGGTTCGAACATCAGAAACCGCCGCAGATGATCAAGTTCGTCGCGGGCATATCGACGTTTGGCCAGAATATCGTCGCCCGGAATCGCTGGATATCCCGATGTGATAATCCGAAGCGGTTCGCCGCCGGTATGCATATCAATGACTTTGATCGGGGATTCCCGGTCGGGCAGGGACAGTTTGGAGGGCATTTGGCGGCTCATTTCGGTGTTCTGCAAATTTTTAAAGGAAATTCGGGGCTGGATTCCGGCTCAAGTCGGGTGCTTTACCTGGCGCGGCAGGTCTATCTTAACGGCCTTGAACATGTGCGCAATAGTCCCTCACCCGGATTTTCGCGTCAGGCGCGACCTTGCAGGTCATAAAAGTGAAACCTATATGTGGTTTCGCGCAAAAATTTTGCGTCTCGCACTTTCTGTCATTTTTTCTTAAAAAAGGTGTTTACAGGTCCGGCGAGGGGCCCTATAACCCGCCTCCACCGACGGGGTGCGGCGGCAAGGAGACGGCGACGCGGACTGGAGGTTGAGGGCTACGGCTCTAGAGTTCTTTGACATTGTTGATCAGTAGGAAGGGATG